>JASHTH010000515.1 GCA_030040655.1 Acidobacteriaceae bacterium
TTCATCTCGCCGCTCGCCAGCCAGCCGTCGATGCAGGCGTGAACGGTGAAAGCGTAGTCGTCGAGCGTGCCGGGGATTCTGTTAGTGGGCGAAGGGTCAACGCCGGCGTCGTGGCCGTAGGCGATCACGTGACAGAGAAAGTCGGCGCCGTCCCAGGCTTCGTCGAGCAGCCTGCAGAGCGTGAGCAGCGCAAAATCCTCGACTTCCTTCCCGCGCAGCACGCGCGCCGCATCGAGATAAGCGGTCACCGCCATCGCGTTCCAGCCGGTGTAAAGCGCGCAATCGATGAACGGCGTCGGGCGCTTCGCGCGCGCGGCCAGCAGCTTTCCGCGCGCCGTGGCGATGTGCCGGCGCAGCGACTCTTCCGGCTGACCCGTCTTTGCCGCCAACTGCTCGAAGGTGTACGGCACGTGCAGCACGTTCTTGGCGGGATTGTGGTGCATATCGCCGAGCTCGCGCAGATTCCAGTACCACGTCGCGGCTTCAAACTCGTCGGGATCGAGTGCTTCGCGGGCCTCGGCCAATGTCCAGGTGAAATAGTCGCCATCATCGTCGAGATTGATGTCGGCATCCTGCGAGGCGTAAAACCCGCCGCGTTCGCGATCCGTCATCGTCGCGTCGAGCCAGGCGACGATCTCTCGCGCCGTGAGCTCGAACTCCTCGCGCGCAAAGCTCTGGAATCCGTGCACGTAGTTGCGCAGCAGTTCCGTGTTGTCGTAGAGCATCTTTTCGAAGTGCGGAACGCCCCAGCGTTCGTCGACGCTGTAGCGATGGAATCCGCCGGCAAGCTGATCGTAAACGCCGCCTCGCGCCATCTTTTCCAGCGTAATGACAAACGCTTCGCGCGCCGCCTCGTTGCCGCGATTCACGGCGACTTCGAGCAGCAGATCGAGCGCCGCAGGGTGCGGAAACTTGGGCTGCGTGCCAAAGCCGCCGTTGCGCTTGTCGAATTGCTTCAGCGCCGACGCGACGATCTTGTCCACCAGCGCCAGCGAAAGCTCGCCGCTGCCCGAGAAGCTCTCGTTGTGCTCGATCGAGGCCATCACGCCAGCCGCGGTCTCAAGCGCCTCGTCGCGCCGCTCCTGCCAGATCTGCGCCATGGTGGCCAGCACGCGGCCAAAGCCGGGCCGTCCATAGCGATCCTGGCGTGGAAAATAGGTGCCGCCGAAGTAAGGCCGTCCGTCGGGCGTAAGGAACGCGGTGAGTGGCCAGCCGCCCTGGCCGCTGATCGCCGAAACCGCGGCCTGGTAGCGCGCATCCACGTCCGGGCGCTCGTCGCGATCGACCTTGACGGCGACGAAGAGCCGGTTGATGAGCGCGGCCAGCTCCGCGTCTTCGTACGATTCGCGGTCCATCACGTGGCACCAGTGGCACCACACCGCGCCGATGTCGAGCAGCACCGGCTTGTTCTCGGCCTGCGCGCGCGCAAACGCGTCTTCGCCCCACGGATGCCACTCCACCGGCTGATGCCGCGCCGAGCGCAGATACGAAGACGCCGACTGCCCAAGCTTGTTCTCGCCTTCGCGCGTTGCCGCGGGATCGTGCATGGGCTGAGGATACATCAAGGACGGCCGCCTGCTTGTGACGCCCAGAGATGCAGCGTTACGCCAGCGAAGTCCGTTTACTGGGAGCTACCGATCTCAGCTCAGTCATGTTCCCAAAGCCGCGCGCGTTCCATGCCAAGGCCCTCTCAAAAGCGGCGCCCAAAAAGGTTGGAAATTTGTGTTCTCATTTGCTCTTCATTCGGTCTTTCGAGGCCAAAGCCCTTCATCAAGTCCTTAGCCATCCCGATGGCGTGTTCCACACGGCCAGCCCTCCAATCGGCCAATGGGAGTGAAGCTGCGGCTTCAAGGGTTGGCCGGTTCGCGACGTATTGGCTTCCATAAATCCCGTACGGAGACCCCCGATCGGTCCACACCAGCCTGCGATTCCGAGTTCCCAAAAACGTTGCGCAAAAGGTCATATACTCTGAGTCATCGAAAAGGCCCTCGAAGAGTCTGGTCATGCAGTAAATTGCCTCGGCGAAATACCTCACGGTGTCTTGAGCTGACACCGACGGGGGCTCGGAACCAGACATTCCCGTGAGTTCCTTCTTGTAGAAAAGCCCCGACTCGTTAAAGCGCCAGAAGTCAAATGCATCGTGCTTTGCAAAGTCCTGCCATTCGATCGTCCCCTCTATACCGTCGTCGGTGAACGAGAGACATTCCTCGCGGTTATAGTGGATGAATATAAAAGGCCAGCCGGTAAAGCTAACAGAGGCTCCCTGTGCTGCTGCTTTCAGGGCGGCAGATCTGAACCGATATTGATCAAACGACTGCGGTTGGAAGACTGTTTCAACGAAGAACGAGTAGTTCTTTTCTTTGTACGGGTACTTTTCGTCAAACCGGCGGCGCGCCGCTTCGAGCTGAGGCTTGAACTGTTCGCGCGGCCGCCCTACTGATTCTGCCAGCGGCGCCGAGCTCGTGAGGATCGCTCTAAAGGAAGAGAGGAGGGAGTCTGCTCTATTCCTAATAGCGGTTTCGATCAGCGCTCGGAAATCTGACGAGGATTTGATTGGTGCTGATTCATTGCTATCGCTCCTGACGTACAAGGCGCGATCACTCAGAACATCTGGGTAGTCCTTTTGGCAAATATGAGGAGTGTCCTTGAACCGAGGAATCTCAAGGACCACGAAGTTCTTCCCCTCGTGCGATGTCTTCTTGATTTGAACATTGATTGGGGGGTCGGCGTACCTCTGTAGGAACTGACAGAGGGCAGTCGATTCGTAGGTACCCGCTTGCTCCGCACTCACACCGACCAATTCAAATCCTTCATCTTTCTCCGCAACTCCTATAACGATATACCCGCCCTCAGTGTTGGCGATCGCAATGATGTCCTTGACTAGCTCGCAGCATGATTTCTTGTCCTTCGAATCCCAACTCAGCGGTCCTTTGTAATCCAGGGACTTCGATTCGCAATTTCTTTCTATGATCCCGACGAGTTCTCGGTTTGCTTGAATGAAATCGCTCATTACCAATTAACCCTTCGAAGGCGATCCAGTTGGCTTGGTTCGCATCTCCTTATTATCGCTGAGTGTAGGTTGCAGCGAAACAACGCTACCGAAAAGTCGGCTTACGTCTCGCAACCGCCAAGCCGCTGGCTCCTCGGCGGCGGATCGATGTCTCAATGAGGCTTTGTTTCCAGCGCCACCACCGCCGACGCCGGCGGAATGTGCAGCTTCCCATTGGACGGCTTACCCTCCATATCATCGATCGTGATCACCACAAATTCTGACGGCTGGGGCTCTGCGAATCCGATCTCGATGTCGATACCGTCCGTGTCGCTCATGTTGGCGATCACCACGGCGCGCCGCCCATCCTCGCGCCGAAACACCGAGTGAGTCTCATGCGGCTTGCCGTTCGCCGTCACTGTCGCGCCCAGCGTGTCGCGAAACTCGGCATCCCACAGCCACTCGCGATAGCGGCGCCGCAATTCGTCCACCGCGTGGCCGTAGCGCATCGTTTCGGGAAACTCGTCGAGATCGCCGTGGAAATCGCGCGGCTCGTAGCTCATCGAGAAGCGGTAGAGCAGGCAGGCGTTGATCATCTGCCGATCGTTCCGTCCGGTGATGGCGACCGACATGGGCGCAAAGGGATCGATGTAGCGCCCGAAGGGAACGAAGCCGCGCTCGATGCGGAAGTACGACATGTCGTAGGTGCGCAGTTCGAGATCGTAGGGCGACTCGCCGGCGAAAAGGAACTGCTGCGGATCAATGATGGTGCGGAAGCCTTCGATCAGCGGAACGTCGCCGGAAAAAACCGCGCCGGGAACGTCATGCCCGTGATCCCGCGCAAAGCAGTACGGGCTCATGTGCCACTGGCACTCATCAAAAAGAATTCCGCTCGCGCCCAGGTCCACACTCTTGCGGAACTCATCGAGCGCGCGCTTTCTCCACAGCGGGCTCGCCTGGCACATGCCGGCGCCGTGCCGCGCGTTGATGCCCGAGATTTGCGTGGGCGTGTCGTAGTTGTAGCCGTCGAACATGTACGGATTGCCGTACGGGTCTTCGATCGCGTATTTGCGAAACTCCTTCGCGTACGCGGGCGCGGTGACGTCCGCCCACGCGTATTTGTTGAAAAGCACGATCTCGACGCTCATCTTCCGGCTTTCCGCAATCGCGTCCTTGAACTCCTGAGCCGTGCCCAGCCGCGGGTCGGTGTCGTGCAGTGGAAAGTCGCGATCCTGCCCGCCGATCTGCCAACCCGTAAGTTGAATCGCCTTCACGCCCCAGCGCCGGCACGCTTCCGCACGCTTG
>JASHTH010000516.1 GCA_030040655.1 Acidobacteriaceae bacterium
ACCTGCTCGTCGACAATATGGATGGTCGAGTCGACCGCCTCGGTCGCCACGCGTTGCAAATCCGGGTCGAGCGTGGTGTAGATGCGCAAACCCTCGCGGTTGAAATCGCGGTCGCCGAGCTTCTGCAGCAACTGGTCGTGCACCAGGTCGACGAAGTAGGGAGCCTCGCTCTCGTCCACGCTCTGGTCGGAGAGATCGAGGCCCTCATTCTTGGTCCGCTCGGCCTGTTCATGCGTGATGGCGCCGGTTTCCACCATGGAATCGAGCACCAGGTTGCGCCGCTCCAGGGCGCGGTCGGGATGGCGAAAGGGGCTGAGCCGGTTGGGGCTTTGAATCATGCCCGCCAGCAGCGCGCACTCGGCCAGATCGAGTTGGCGCACGTCCTTGCCAAAGTAAGCCTGGGCCGCCTCGCCGAAGCCGTCGATCGAAAAGCTGCCGCGCTGGCCCAAGTTGATCTCGTTGGCGTACATCTCGAAGATTTGCTTCTTGCTGAAGCGATGCTCCAGCTGGAAGGTGATGACGATCTCGATGAGCTTGCGCTTCAGGCGCCTTTCCGGCGACAGGAAGAAGTTCTTCGCAAGCTGCATGGTCAGCGTGGAGCCGCCCTCCACGAAGCGGTGGCCGGGCGTAAGATCGTTGCGCAACGCGCCGAGCAGACGCACGTAGTCGACGCCGCCATGGTCGAAGAAACGTCGGTCTTCAATGGCCACCACCGCGTTCACCAGGCTTTGCGGCAGCTCGTCGTAGGTGACCAGGCGGCGCTTGGTGCGGTTGGCGTCTTCGCTCAGGCCGGTAATCAGCAGCGGCTCCAGCTCATAGCTGGCCAGCGGTTCGCCATGGTTGTCGCTGATGGAGTCGACCACGCCGCCGTTGACATGAATGGTGGCGCTGTCGGGTGCGTGATAGGACTGCGGTCCGGGGGCAACGGTGACCGACTGCGGGCCATTGTGGTAGGTGCCCAGCGGAGACGGCTGCGAAGCGCCGTCGGTGGTGTAGCCGGCTTCGCGCAACTCCTCATCGATGAGGCGAATTGAAAGCCTTTGGCCGGGACGCACCTCGCGCGGGGCCGCGTAGATCTTGGCCGTATTGGCAAAAAGCGGCTGCTGCAACCGGGCGTCCACAATGCCGCGGTAATCGAAGTAGTAGTAGGTGAAGACGCCAAAAAAGAGAAGCACAGCGCAGGCAAACGCGCCGACCGCGACGCGCAGGGCCAGCGTAGCCCAGGGATGACTTCCGGCGAGTCTTCGAATCCTGATCCGCAACCTCGGAATCCTGATTCGCAACCGCATTGATACTCCTTCATACAGCGGACAGTCGCCGGCTAACAGCTATCGCAATTCCTGAGTCACTGCATCCCGAAGCCGCTATAGCCAAGTCGACGCGACCATCGGGGAGCGGCGACCTTGCACAGAATCCAAAAGGCCACAGCAACTGAGGAATTGCCGTAGAAGCTAAAAGCTGGCAGCTAACAGCTGCTCCTCTTCCACGCGTTCTTTCACCAGCGCGGCCGCCTCGTCGATCCTCACATCCACCATGGCTCCCGTTCCTCGCGTCACCAGATCCACGATGCCCGAGCTCAGTTTCTTGCCCACGTTGATGCGATATGGGATCCCGACCAGGTCGGCATCCTTGAATTTGACGCCGGGGCGCTCGTCTCTGTCATCCAGTAATACATCCAGGCCGTCCGCCTCGAGTTCTTCGGCCAGTTTCTCACCCGTCTTGCGCAACGATTCATCGCCCGAATTCGTCACCGTGACCACCACCGTGAACGGCGCGATCGAAGGCGGCAGCCAGAATCCCTTGTCGTCGTTTGCCTGTTCGATCGCCGCGGTAAGGATACGCTCGATGCCGATGCCATAACAGCCCATGATCGGCCTGACTTCCTTGCCGTTCTCGTCGAGCACGTGCGCGCCCATGCTTTCGGTGTACTTGTAGCCGAGCTTGAAGATATGCCCCACCTCGACCGCCTTGCCCACCGTCAGCCTTCCCGCGCAGCCCGGCGTGGGGCAGGCTTCGCCCTCGTTCACGCTGCGGATGTCCGCGCTCAGCGTCCAGCCGAAGTCGCGGCCCGGGCAAACGTTGCGGAGGTGATAATCGAGCTTGTTAGCCCCGCACACCATGTTCTTCCGGCCCTCGAGCGACTTGTCGACAACCACGGTCAGGCCGCCGTCGATCGGTTCCTTGGCGATGTCGAGGCCGACCGGTCCGAGATATCCCGCCGGTCCCTGGAAGTAGTGTTCGAGCTCCGCGGCCTGCATGGGCCGGAACTCCGCTGCCTTCAGGACGCCGGCCAGCTTGGTCTCGTTCACCTGATGATCGCCGCGCAGGAACACGGCGACGCCGTGCCAGGCGTCGGGTTTGCCCTTGTCGCCGCGCTTGAGCGCCATGTAGGCCACGCATTTGATGTCCGACGCCGGGGAAATCTTGAAGAACGCCGCCACATCCGCAATGGCCGCGCAACCCGGCGTATGCACCAGCTCCGGATTGCCGTTTCCCGTGGCCTCCATCTCCTCGACCGGCTCCAGCCGCGAAGTTGCCTTCTCGACGTTCGCCGCGTAGCCGCACTTCGGGCAGCTGGCGATGAAATCTTCGCCGGCGTCGCTATAGACCATGAACTCCTGCGATTGCGAGCCGCCCATCGCTCCGGAGTCGGCTTCGACGACAACGAATTTGAGGCCGCTGCGTGTAAAAATGGCCCGATACGCCCCGTCGTGCAGCTTGTAGCTGCGGTCGAGCCCGGCTTCGTCGAGGTCGAACGAATAGCTGTCCTTCATGATGAACTGGCGCACGCGCAGCAGCCCCGACTTGGGCCGCGGCTCGTCGCGGAATTTGGTCTGGATCTGGTACCAGATCTGCGGCAACTGCTTGTAGCTGCGCACCTCGGAGCGTGCCATCGAGGTCATCACCTCTTCGTGCGTCATGCCCAGGCAAAGGTCGGCGCCCTTGCGGTCCTTGAGGCGGAACATGTTCTCGCCCATGGTTGTCCAGCGGCCGCTTTCCTCCCATAGTTCGCGGGGATGGATCGCGGGCAGGAAAAACTCCTGGCCGATCTTGTCCATCTCGTCGCGCACGATGGCCACGATCTTGTTCAGCGAGCGCTGCCCGAGAAAGAGATAGCTGTAGATGCCCGCGCTGAGCTGGCGGATGTAGCCGGCGCGCAGCAGAAACTTATGGCTGGCCACCTCGGCGTCCGCCGGAGCCTCGCGAAGAGTCGGAATGAAGAGCTTCGACCAACGATGCATAGAAACGAGCAAACGCGCTTTCCCGCCCGCGAGAAGCGGACGCAGAGCAATGAGCAGCAATCTCCATTCTAAATGTTGCGAGGGATCGGAATCGAGGCTAGGTCCACCAAACCTCAGCTCCTACTGCCGGTCCCCAGTCAACTTCTGCTGAGACTGGCTTCGCGATCCGTCGCCCTTGCATCCAGAGGAACTTGTCGATCTCTTTGAAAGGGAGGTCCAAGCCGTAGAATTCTCGAAAGGCTGAGACAACTCGGTGGAGCGTGGTGACTTCCTGGAGGCCCTGCCGGCGAAACGGAGTCTTTGAAAATCGGTCTTGAATCTGGTAAGACCAAAGGCAACAATCAACATACCTGTCGTAAATCGGGTAGGCATTCGGCTTGTGCCAGTTGCAATACTTCGTGGCGAAAGAGAAGTATCGCCGGAGCTCAGAGCAGCCGCATAGGACGGCTACGGCGTCGAGGGATTCATTATCGAGGAGCGGATCGATGTTCTTTCCCTTTATGTGCGAGGCCAGGCGCTCCAGGTCAATGTCCCGAACCCGGGTGTGATAAAGGGAGTTTAGCGTAATCACCTTCGTCAGCACTTCCTTGACGTCAGTGTTCCCTGGAAATGTCTTCCAGAGATTCGCAACCGTTGCCTCCGCGAGATCGCACTCCTGGTTGAATCGATTCCGCAACGCGTCGACCAAAAGGGTCGTGGGTCGATCAAACCACACATCCAAGGTGCGCCTCCTTAGATCATCTCCACGCCCCACAGATCATGCAGGTGCAGGATGCCCTCGACCCTTTGTTCTGCATCCACGACGACCAGCGACGTGATCTTTCGCTCTTCCAAAATCGCCAGCGCTTTGGCCGCCAGTTCCTCGGCATGGATCGTTTGCGGATGCGCAGTCATAGCTTCAGACGCCGTGCGGCTCAGAGCGGCGCCGCCTTCGCGTTCGAGCAGCCGGCGCAAATCGCCGTCGCTGATAACGCCGCGCAGCCGGCCCTGCTCCTGCACCGTTGTAATGCCGAGCTTCTTCGACGACATCTCGTAGATCACGTCGGTCATCGGCGTGTCCGGCGCGACGGAAGGCACTTCTTCGCCGGTGTGCATCAGGTCGCGAACGCGGGCTAGCTGCTTGCCCAGCTTGCCGCCCGGGTGCAGCTCCGCAAAGTCCTCCGCCCGAAAGCCTTTGCGCAGGCTTACGGCAATCGCCAGCGCGTCGCCCAGTGCCAGCATCGCCGTGGTTGAAGCGGTCGGTGACAGGTTCAGCCCGCAGGCCTCGCGCTCTACGCTGCAGTCGAGCGCCACGTCGCTGGCCATGGCGAGAGTCGAGTCCATGCGGCAGCAGAAGCTGATCAGCGCGTCGCCTTTTCTTTTCAAGGTGGCCAGCAGGCGAAGAATCTCCTCCGTCTCGCCGCTGGCCGAGAGCGCCACAACCACGTCGCCGGCCATCAGCACGCCCAAATCGCCATGCACCGCCTCGGCCGGATGCAGGAACAGCGCCGGCGACCCGGTGGAGCTGAGCGTAGCGGCAATCTTTTGCGCGATAATGCCGCTCTTGCCCATGCCGGTGACCACCACGCGGCCGTTGCCTTCGCCGCAGCGCACGATCAGCTCCACGGCGCAGTCAAAAGCGCGCCGCATCGGTCCTTCCAGGCGCATGGCAAGCGCTTCCAGCGCTGTGGCCTCCGTGCGCACCAGCGTCGCCGGCTCCAGCTTTGCAGCATCCGTCTCGCGGGTCATCGGTCTCTGATCGTATCAGCTATCGCCTTTCGTCACCGCCTTCGATTGTCAATAGGCTCCCGGCCAGGTTCTTCATAATTCCCTGATTCTATTCAGCAAAAAACATTCTCCACCGTGCCGGCCATTTCTCGCCGTTTGCTAGTCTGGTAAGCACGGTCTGGTTCTTGCGCCGAATGTCCAAGGAGGAAAAGCGGTGACAAATTCGGCAATTCAGGGCGAGAAAAGGCTCAATTTCTCAAATAGATAGCCGGTCCATTGCGTTGCTACATAGCCCACCCCCCTCCCCGCAGGCACCGCGGCTGGGTGGATGGCGAAGAAATGACGAAAATCCTCCTCGCGGGAAAGGCTCGCGCGCCTCTTCGTCGCTGGCCGAAACCCCGGTAAAATCGAGGTGAGAGGTCGAATCGCTTGAAACGCAATACCCTCGTTCTTGGCGTCGTTCTGCTCATCCTGGCCACCTTTGCCTGGGCCGGCTGGGCCAACTTCCAATACCGCAAGCAGGCCGCCGAAAAACTGGCCGCCGCTAATATCGAGGGCAACCTTGTGGCCGAGAGCGGCGAAGGTACGCCGGGGTTTGTCTCGCCTCTGAAAGGCAAGCCGGCGCCGGAGTTTACGCTCGAAGACCTTGGCGGCAAGAAGGTTTCGCTGGCCAGCTACAGGGGCAAAGCCGTGCTGATCAACTTCTGGGCAACCTGGTGCGCGCCCTGCCGGATCGAGACGCCGTGGATCATCGAGCTGCGCAACCAATACGCCGGGCAGGGATTCGAGGTGCTGGGCGTCTCGACCGACGACCTGGACAGCGACAACGCGAAAACTCTGGCCAACGAGAAAAAAGAGATTGCCGCCTTTGTCGAGAAGATGCACATGCCCTACCCGATTCTGCTCGCCGGCGACGCGCTCGACCATCCTTACGGCGGACTCGATGTGCTGCCGGAATCATTCTTCGTCGATCGCGCAGGAAAGGTGGTCGCGGTTCAGTTCGGATTGACTTCGAAGTCCGACATCGAGGGCAATATCCGGAGGGCGCTGGCAGAGTGAGACAGGGCACGGCTTGGGTCGTGTAGAAGTATGAGTCAGCGCACGACTTCACAGGTTGCGGAAGAACTCGCTCTGCGAGCGGTTTTGAAAGGGCACGGCTTTAGAGGCTGCGGAAAAACTCTCCACGAAGCCGATTTGTAACAGGGCACGACTTCAGTCGTGCCGCAAATGCCGTAAATTCAATGGGGCTTTAGCCCCTGAGGTCGATGGTTTGGCCTGATTCGCTTCGCCTTCTCCGTTTTTCCGTAGCCTCTTTAGCCGTGCCGAACAAGTCCTTTGTTTTTGATTTTTCTCGCGGGCTTCAGCCCGCGAAAAACTGCTTTGCTGAGTTTCCGGCAAACTTTTCTGGCAACCGCGGTTGCCCCACCCTCTTCGCCAGCCGTTGGCAAAAGGATGGGATGCGATCCGTGGCAGGTGGATCGAGGCACGATGACTGGGGCACGTTCCACAATCCGTCTTGCCGCAACGGCCGCTGTTGGGTTTGCGGCAATCGTCGCGAAAGCTCAATTACCTAGCCCTCCTGCGCGCTCCATCGTCAAACCAGCCGACGTCGAGTATCTCTATCCGGAGCAGGTCACGGTGGCGGCGGGCAAACTCGACAAACTCACCCTCCACTTCCGCGTCGCGCCGGGACTGCACATCAACTCCCACACGCCCAAGGAGAACTTTCTTATTCCAACGACGTTCTCCATCGCGGAAGATTCCGGCGTGCGTCTCGAATCCGCCAGCTACCCTCCCGGTGGCGAATTCGTCGAGCCCTTCGATCCCCACGAGAAACTGAGCGTCTACACCGGCGAGTTCGCCATCGATGCGCGCATCGTCGCCGGCCCCGGCGATCACCTGGTGCAGGCTAGGCTGCATTACCAGGCGTGCACGAACAACACCTGCCTGCCGCCGAAGACGATGACCGTGCCGATCGACGTCGTCGGGAAGTGACCGCCGTGACAGCTGATTCTCAATTGAGTTAGAGCCGCCGTTCGACTTCGTGCCGGCCCTCTCGCCGATGGCGATTCATCCAAGCTTCGGAGATGCCCTCGCTGCGTGCGCAAGACCGGGCGGCTTCGCGGATCCTCGACCCTACGCTTTGCTGCCGACCATATAGATGTTGGAACATAGTGACGGCCGAAGGCGAAGCAAGGGGTCGGCAATCGGCATGAGTTGACGAATCCCCGGCCGATCCGTGCCCGTCCAGTTGCGCCCGAATATCTTCACCTGTTTCAAGCCCAGGTCCCTTGCAATGAAGC
>JASHTH010000517.1 GCA_030040655.1 Acidobacteriaceae bacterium
CCGCAGCGTGTTGCGCGCGCCCAGCCCACAGGGCCGGATGCCGAACTCGGATCCCGCTTCGAGGATCGCGTTCCACACCTTGACGCTGGTCGCCTCGTCCGACGGCACGTAGACCTCGAAACCGTCCTCGCCGGTGTAGCCCGTCCGCGCGATCATCACGTTCTTGAAGCCGGCCACTTCGCCCCAGGTGAACCAGTAGTTCCGGATCGCCGCGAGGTCTACTTTTGTCAGCTTCTGCAGCGTTTCCAGCGCGCGCGGCCCCTGGATCGCAAGCTGCGAGTAGTAACTCGAATAGTCGCTAATATGGATTCCCGTCCACTTGCCCACCTGCTCGCGAATCCAGGCAAAGTCCTTATCCTTGGTGCCGGCATTCACCACCAGCAGATAGTCGTTCTCACCCAGCCGGTGAACGAGGATGTCGTCGACGAATGTGCCCCGCGGCGTGAGCAGCGCCGAGTAGTGCGCCTGGCCATCCTTGAGGCGAGACGCATCGTTCATGGTGATCTGCTGCACGGCAGCGAGCGAGCCGCGCCCGCGAAACTGGATTTCGCCCATGTGGCTCACGTCGAAAAGGCCCACGCCGGTGCGCACGGCCAGGTGCTCGGCGATCAACCCACCACCGGGACATGGATATTCCACCGGCATATCCCAGCCGCCGAAGTCGACCATCTTGGCCTTCAGCGCGCGGTGTGTGGCATTGAGTGCGGTCTTTTTGAGCTCGGGCGCGACAGGTGTTGCGGTCGTGGTCATCGTGAACCTCTCTCGGGATGCTGCTGATACGCTATTCACGATAGGAGTTGCCGGCGGCGCGGTCAAACGCGGCTCGCATGGACGGTGGTATCCCACCCTTTTCATCCGCCGCGGCGAACGAAAAGGATGCGGCACGGGGCGTGGCGCCGAAGGCGGCTTGCTTTTCCGCGCAAGAAGTGAAGGGAGAGATGTGAACCGGGTGCGCGGTATCGTGATGCTGCTTGCCGGATGCTTCGCCCTCTACGAGGGCTGGCGTATGCTCACGGGGCGGCGAGCAGTCTTCGCGATCATTCTCGGCATAGTGGCGCTCGGTCTCGCCGCGTGGCACCTCACGCGCAAGGAACCGAAGCGGCTGGTTTGAAGGTCGGTCCCCATCCCTTAGGTGCCGGCTGCGCCGGAGCCGGAAAAGGATGGAGCAGCCCATTCAAGCGCGATTCCAATTCAGTAGATCAGCTTCATCGAAAACTGAATCTGCCGCGAGTTGCCGGCGGTTTTGCTGATCTCGCCGAAGCCCGAGCCTTCGATGACGTTGGCCGGCAGCCCCATGTCGACGATGTTGAAGAGGTTGAAGAACTCGGCGCGGTACTGCAGATCGACCCGCTCGGCGCCGCTTTTGCGCTCCCCGAAGGGCGTGTCCTTGATCATGGCGAAATCGTAGTCGTAGAAGGCGGGTCCAAAGAAAGTGTTGCGGCCCAACGTGCCGAATCTGCCCTGGTTCGGCCCCGTGCCGCCGGCGACGTGGATGGGAATGGAGAAAAAGTCCGCGGCGTTGTTGGCTCCTTCGCCGAAATAATCCTCGCGCACCTTGCGCGCCGTCGAAAGATGCGGCGTGGCGATCTGGTCCGGCCGGTCGACGCCGAACGAGCCGGCGCCGGTCTGCTGGATGCCCGAGTAGACCGTGAACGGTGAACCCGACGTCAGATTGGAAATGCTCAGCAGCTCCCATCCGCGGGTGATTTTTCTGCTCACCGGCTGGAGAAAGCCCACCGAATCGAGATGCAGGTCCTGGGCGGCGCTTAAATTGAAGGCATGGGCAACATCGAACGCCGAGGGTCCCTTCTCGGAGTGGGTATTGAAGGGATTCTGCGGAGCGGGAATGGCCACCGCTCCAGTTGCGCCGGTGCCGCCGATCACGGCGCTGACGTCGTCGAGCGACTTGCTCCACGTGTAGCTCGCCTGGATGCCCGGACCGCCGTGGGCCATGGTGCCGGAGAGCGAAGTTTGCAGCGCGTGATAGGTGGAGTGCGATGTTGCCGTGATGAGGTTCTCCACGCCGAAGCCGCCGATCACATTGCCGGCGCTGTCGAAGGTCGTATAAGGCGCAAACTCGGGCGTCGCGCCGGGATAGCCATTGGGATAGCTCGAGCGCGGCAGTTTTTCCGCCGCGGTGCCCACATATCCGGCGTCGCCGACGAGATTGCCGAACTTCCGCTCCAATCCGGCGGTCCAGGTGTAGAGCGTGCCGTTGCCAAAGGAGCGGTCAATGCCGCTCAGCGTCAAATCGCTGACACCGTGTCCGGGAGTCAGCGCCGCCAGCTGCCGCTCATAGCGGTTTACGTCCATGGGTGTGTTGGGCGCTACTGCCTTCGTATTGTGGCTGGGAAAGATGTTCTCTCCCGACTGCGCGTACACCGGCGGAAGCTGCTGCGGCGTGATCTGGAAGCCGTAGTGAATCGGCGCGGCCTGCGCGGAAAGCAGGCGTGGATAGACAGAAAACGGCGTCGAGCCGGTAAGGAAGTTATCCTGCCAGATATTCGGCTGAATGGTCATGATGCTTCCGCCGGCGCGCACCAGCGAGTTGCTCGTCGCCTGCCACGAAACCTGAACCCGCGGCTGCCAGGCGTGCCAACTGGTCTGGTAGCCCGGCTGCGGATTGATCACGTATTCCTGCCCGGAGCTCGTATTGAGAAAACTCGAAGTGCGTTTGGCGCGTTCCGTGATCGGCGCGTACAGATCCCAGCGCACGCCGTAGTCGAAGGTCAGGCGGCTGCTTGCCTTGTACGTGTCCTGCGCGAAAAAGCCGACCGCATTGCGGTTGATCGCCGCCGGACCGATGTGCGGGCCATTGGAAAAGTAAGGCGGCGCGATGGCGATCGTGTACACAAAGGGACTGCCGGATAGAAAGCTCGATAAAGTGTCGGGCAGCGGATCACCGGGATGGATGTCGTGCGTCCCGCTCTTCGACGGGATGTATTCGGTTGCATAAGCGGTGCCGCCGCCGAAATCGTACTCGCCGTTGGGACTGATGCCGAAATAGGTCGTGTCGCGGTTCAGGCGCGCTTCGACACCCGCTTTGACCGCATGGTTTCCGGCGGTGTAGTTCACCAGTTGCCGTCCCTGGAAGAGGTTTCCGTAGGACTGCATCACCGAGCCTGCGGCGGAGTCGAACGCCTCGTACAGCCCATCGTTGAATTTGACCGCCGGATCGGTGCGGTTGGGCGTGGGAAATCCCGGCGTGGAGCGCGTGATGCCGAGCGATGAGACAAGGGTGAGTCGCGGCGAGAGGGTTCGCGTGTATGTGCCTACGACGTTCCGCTGGCGGTCGATATAGGTGATGCCGAACGACGGATCGATTGCTGTCTGATCCGGATTCGTCGTCGGGCCGGTCAGGTTGTCCATGTTGAAGCGTGCAAAAAACTGATCTTTGGCGCTGAAGTTATGGTCCAGGCGCACCGAAAACTGGTTGGCGTTGGTATCGACGTCGGAGGGCGTGGCGTACGTACGGACTCCATACGCTCCCGCCGCGTAGTTGGGCATGGGATAGCGCCTCAGTACCGCGGCAATGCCCGGATCGACCGGAACTTCGAGCGTGTCGCCGGGAAAGGCCGTGGTGTCGAGCCCCTGGCGTTCCTCTGCCGTAGGCAGCGGCAATACCTGCGTCGTTCCCAGCACCTGCCGAAAGCCCTGATACTGCGTGAAGTAGAAGGTCTGCTTGCGCCCGTCGTACAGACGGGGAATGTAGACTGGACCCCCGTTGGTGAATCCGAATTCGTTGCGGCGGAAGGGCGGGATGCGGCCGGGATAGACGGGCGTGGCGTGATCGAAATAGTTGCGCGCGTCGAAGACCGAGTTGCGCACGAACTCGAAGAACGAGCCGTGAAACCCGCTGGCGCCCGAGCGCGTGACGATATTCGTGAATCCTGCCGCGCCGCGGCCAATCTCGGCCGGCATCCAGCCGGAGCTGGATTGAATCTCCTCGACCGCGTCGACGTTGAAGTTCGAGAACGTCGAGCCGCCCATCTCGGGGTCGCTGATGTCGGCTCCGTCCATGGCGAAGGTTGCTTCGACGCCGCGCTGGCCGTTGATGGCGAACTGCTGCGTGAAGTTGGTGGCGCCGTTGGCGTCGGTCATGGTGCCTGCGGCGAGCAGCAAAAGATGGCTGAAGTCGCGCGTATTCAGCGGCAGTTCGCTCACCGCCTGGCTGGATAGTTGCTCGCCTCCGGTCGCAGCGTTCTGTTGAAGCGCCGCGATCGATAGCTCTCCGCGGGCCGAGAATGTGATGGCGACCGGTGGCGCGCCCGCAGTCAGATCGACCGGCACGGCGTAGTCGACTTTGCGTCCCTCGGCTTCAACCCTGAGCCGGTATTGCCCCGGAGGGAGCGGCTTCAACTCGAAGCGGCCGTCGGCGCCGGTGGTGGATTCGGCTCGTTCCCCGTTGCCGGTTAGCCGGATCTTTGCCTCGGCGATCGGCGCGCCGCCGGGATCGCGCAAGACTCCATGCCAGATAGCCGATTCGGCGGCCTGCTGCGACGGCAATGGCAGGGCGAACAGCGCCAGTCCTGCAAGGAAAAGAGCCCATGCGCCCCTGAGAATGAAAGCTGCACGCTGCACCCGTGGCGCACGCCTGTATTTGACCCGAAAAATGAATAGCATAAAGCCCTTGCACCGTCTTGGATCAGACGTTGATCAAAAGCAGAATTTTTCTGCGGCACAAAAACCGAATTATATCGATTTACGAGGGCCGCCGGTGTTGCGCCCATTGCTGGTGTGGTGGTTGACCCGTTGCTGGAGCTATACTCGGGTACTCGGGAGTTCGTAGTGATTCCTTTCCGCTCATTGGCTGGTTCTTCGGCGTGCTCCGCTGTTTTGTTCCTTCTAATCCTTCCGTCATCCATCCCGGCTCAGGGTCCCGGCGACTTTTATAAGGCCGGCATCGAAGCAGCGCCTGTCGTCGCTCCTCCGCGGCCGACGCTGGCTTGGATATTGCGCAGCAATGGAGCGACGATTGGTCCTGCGGTTGGCGATATCGCGCTGGAAAGTGTCGGCCAGGGAGCAAACCCTGCTGTTGCGGCGGATGGCGCAGGAAACATCGATGGAGCGGCGCTGATTGGCGGCGTGCCTGGCGGCGATCCAGTGACCCAATATGCTTTGAAGAACGCTGCCGACGGGTCGATTTCGTCGGGGACAACCGTGGTGCTGCTGTGCGGCCGCGAAAACAACTGGCTGGCCGATTCCCAGGGCCGACTGCTGCCGGTGGAGGAGACCGGAGCCTGGAATGTGTGGAAGCCGGACGAATGGGGATTGAGCCTGGCCTCGAGCATTTCTCCTTTTGCCGTGGACATCGGCGGGAAATGGGTCTACGCCAACGCTCCTCCACCGCCGGCAAGCTTTGTTCCTTTCACATTGCTGCCTGGGTTTCCCCCGCCTCACTCCAATGCGCAACTCTGCGTCTGGGGCTTTTACGACACCTCGATGCTTGGGTCGAAGAACGAGCCCGAAATCAGTGTCGCCTACGACGACGGCGCGGCAAGCGTGCCGGTGAAGCTGGCGCAGCTGGTAACAGAGAGCAGCAAGCCGCTCGAGGTCGTTTTCAACCAGCTCGGCGCCGACATCGGCGCGGTGCTTGTCTGGCAAGGGTCGGACGCCGAGCCGCTCTTCCAGCA
>JASHTH010000063.1 GCA_030040655.1 Acidobacteriaceae bacterium
GACGTCTTTCCATTGGTTCGCCGAGAACTCCGCCGTCTCCCATCCCGGCTGCTTCAACCGCGCGTCCTGTGTCTCGCCATCGTAGAGCTCCGAATGCAAGATGTAACTCGTGCTCGCCTTCCAGCTCGGATCTGTCGTCACCTACTCGACTGAGCCATCGGCATGCTCGATGCGCAACTGCGCCCGTAAAGCCGGCGGCGTATCGCCGTAGTTGTTCGGCTGCTGGAACCACTCGAGCGGAGTTGAGTACCATCCCGGCGCCAACAATGCGCCAATGGCGTTCTCGCCATTAGTCACAAGCGATGTCACATCGAAGGCCTGGTACTTCAGCCGCTCGCGATAGTCCGTCCAGCCGGGATCCATCACGTCGTCGCCGACGCGCTTGCCGTTCAAAAACATTTCGTAAGTTCCGAGCGCCGTCGCGTAGAGCCGCGCCGATTGGATCGGCCCGTTCACGGCAAACGTGTGGCGAAGCTCTTTGACCGAATCCGGAATCCAAGGATGTCCCAGGGGATCGTCGTCCGATCCCGGCGTCTGCACCCACGCGACCGCATTCTTCCATTTCGAATCGTTGAAGCTGTTCTTTTGCCAGTCGCCCGACGGGTGCGCCGCAGTCTTCCAATCGGTTCCACTGCCGAAGGTGGCTGTGGTTCCATCGGCGTACTCGACAAAGAGCGTCGCGCTCATGGGCGGCGCCTCTTCAATGGCCGCGCCATTGGGGTTTGCGCCATAGTGAATCGCCTCGATGGCAATCGTGTTGGCTCCTTGCGCGAGCTGCGCCTTCACATCGGCGCGCACATACTTTTTCCACGGCATTTGCTTCCAGGGCGGCAGCGGATCGGCCTTCAACACCTCGGTCCCATTCACCCAGGCCGAGATCGTATCTTCAGCCGTCGCATAAAGGGCGGCGCTTTGCACCGGTTTGTTCAGATTGACGGTGTCGCGATAGGCGAAATGCTGCTCGCCGTGCATCGCGGTTTTCGCTTCCTTCGCGTCGGGGTTGGCAATCCATGCAGCAGACGCGTGGCGCACCGCGTCTTCCTCTGTGGTTTCGTAGGCGATCCATTTCGCCTGCCACTGTTCCGGCTTGAGCAGAGCCGTCTCCCACCAGCTCGGTTCGCTCGCCGGATAAGCGTTGCCCGCTGCGTCCCACACCTTCACCTGCCAGTAGTAGCGCGTGCTAGGCGCAAGTGTGGGTCCGTCATAGCGCACATTCAGCGACTGCGGAGAATTGACTCGACCGCTGTCCCATACATCCGCTTTGCCGTCGCGCAGGTTCTGTTCACTTGAAGCGATCAGCACTTCGTAGGCGGTCTGCCTTGCACCACGAGCCGGATCCTGCAACTGCCACGAGAATCTCGGCGCAGGATCATCGATGCCGAGCGGCGTCTTCAGATTGTCGACTTGCAACTCGACCGGGCCCGCAGCCGGTGCTTGGGCGATGGATGATGCAATGCCTGTCCCTACGGCCATTCCCAGCGCGAGCCACCGCGCGATTTCCCTGGTCATTTCCCAGCCCATCCTTGCCATGAGACCTGTATGCTGCACTGTGCGGTCATTTCTATTGTGAAGCCGTTTCGCTGCGCTGAAGAGTGACCGGCCCGAGCAATCCCGATTGGATCAGCGGCGAGTCGGCCTTGAACGGCCTGAAGTCGGTCCACGTAAAGGTCTTCGTAACGCCCGGCTGCAGGTCGCCGATCATGCGATTCGGCCAGAGATTCGTCACCTTCACGCTGAGTTCGTTCGCGCCTGCATGCAGCGTGCCGGACACGTCGAGAACGAACGGAGGCTTCCACAAGATTCCGCCGACTGGCTTGCCGTCGATACTGACTTCGGCAAACTCCCTCACGACTCCAAGACTCAACATCACTCGGTTGCCGGATTGCACCCAGTCATTCGGCACCTGAATCTGGTTACGATAGGTCGCGGTACCGGAGAAGTACTCGATCCCAGAATCGGAGTTGGCGGTCCATGACGCGAGCGCGGGAAAGTCAGCTTCGGCCGGGGCGCCGAGGTTGGGAGCGAAAGAAACTCTCCATGTTCCGTTCACTCCGGAGAGTTCATTCTCCGTTGCCGGTTTCGCACGGTATGTCCGCGACGGCGCGCCCCAGCGCTCGAAGACGACGAATACCGAGCCGTTGGCGTCGAAGTGCAGCGGCACGGTGATGCGGTTGTCATCGGTCGAATAGCTCACCGGCTCTATTTCTCCAGTGTCGGGGTGCCAGAGGCGGGGAATTCTTCCCAGCACGCGAAATGTGGCATTGACGTCGAAGGAATGATGCTTTTGCGTGGCGATGAAGTAGATCTCCCCATCGGCAAGTGTCCGATGGATGAAGACGAGGTCCTCGTCGGAGCTGCCATCGGGCAATGGGTAGGGCACGTCTTCGCCGACGTTTTCCGGAGCGCTCCAGGCGAGGTCGGGCGCGACATTTTCCGCCGCCAGCACATCTTCAATGCTTTTGCCCGAGTAGACTTTTCCTTTCCCAAATTCGTGTCCGTTGGCGGCTTCGTCGCCTTGACCCCACAGATCGTTGGCGAGTTTTTCCACTTCGGCCGCAGCATCGGGGCCATCGGCCAGACTCGGCGAACCGTCCGGCTTGGGTCCGAGCAGCACCGCGCCCTGCTCCACAAGCGAATGGATGCTGCGAAGCAACGGCAAGGAGATCAAATGAAGATCGTTGGGCAACACCAGCAGCCGGTATCCCATGCCGCCGGCCAGGCGCAGATGGTCGGGCGTCGCGGAGGCGCCATGCTCGAGCACATCGGCGTTCACGTAGTCGTAGTCGAAATGCACGGGCGGAGCCGGGTCGATCTTCTTCCAGAACGGCACCGTGGCCGGCGCGTCTTCGCCGTAAAAGTACGCAACATCGCTCACCGGCTTGCCCTGCTGCAGCAGAAACGAGCAGCGCGCCAGATATGTATTCCAGACGATCGCCTGCTCGGCCCAAGTGATGTTGCGCGTGTAATCCTGCCCGAAGGGACCCAGCGTCATTCCCGGCCGGTGTGCCGCGTCGACCAAAGGCTGCTGGTCGCTGGTGTGGAAGATGATGCGGTTGATGCCCGCGGCGAAAGTCTGGTCGGCGAGACCCTTGAGGTAAAACGGAGACTGGCCCCAGGGAGTGACATTGGGCCGCGTGGTAAACGACTCGGTCGCAGCGATCGGCTTGCCGTAGATGTGCGCGGCCGATCCTGCTTCACGCACGTCCGCGTCATGCGCGAGTGTGTCCTTCTGGTTGGGCAGCGGCGTCCAGAACTCGCCCATCGGCACCGACAATTCGCTCTTGTTGAGCAGGCCGTCGCCGGTCGTGGGCATGCCCGTTCCCATCGCCTCGGCATACAGGCCCACCCCGAACTTCTCAAAGTATTTGGTCGCCACGCCGTAGTGATTCTCCGCGAGCATGTCGGCCTGCGTGCGACGCAAGTCCCACAGAAACGCCTCAGACTGCGCGCGGCTGCCGACGATTCTCCCCGTCAGCACCGGCAGGTATTTCGCCATTGCGTAGCCGCGCCGGCGTTGAAACTCCTGCATCATCTCTTCGGTCCAGTTCTCCTGGCCGGCCTCCCAGCTATCCATGAGGAAATAGCGAAAGCTTTTGCCGAAGTATGGGCCGGCCGTAGAAGAGATCATCTTTACGTATTGCTCGACGTACGACTGCACATCTTTCTTGCTGAGCTTGTCGACTTCGAGCCCGGTCGCCGCAGGCGTAGCGGGGTGGTTCACTTCGCCGGTAATGCCATAGCCGAGGCGCATCACAATCCATTTTCCCGGCGGCGCATCCCAGTCAAGCGTGCCGTCCGGCTCCATCTTTCCGGTCAGATCGATCACCTGGTCCGGGTCGATGGCTTCGCCCGGCTGCACCTCGGCGCCCATGGGCAGGCTGCCGGGAGCATAGATGCCGAAACTTGCCTTGTCTTCCCAGTGCTGGATGCGCGGCGAAGCGAGGAACTCGGCCTCGGTGAGCCGCACCGGCGGCAGGGGGTTAAAGTTCGGCGGTGCGATCACGGGCGGCGGCAATTCATGTCCCTGAAAAAACAACCGGTAAAAACGAGCTTTGACGGGCGGCACCGAAAACGTGCGCACGGGAAAATTCACCGAGCCGGCGCCGCTGGTACCCGGCAGCGTGGCCAGCGTGCGCCATTCGCGGCCGTCATCGCTGGCTTCGATTCTCCCCATCGGCATCGCCGGCCCGCTAAACTGCACGACCGATGCTCCGCCGAAGAGGATGGCCTGCACCGGTTGCGGCTGCGGATACGCATACTCGACCCATGCCGTCTTGTCGTTGGAATAGGGCACTTCAACGACTTTGGCGAACGAACCGTCGGTCAGCGCGGCGCCGTCGATCGCACCACAGCTGCATGTGATCTCGGGCTTCCGCGCGGCGGTCTCGAGTTCTTCCGCGGGCACCGGAAACGCAACGACGGCTGCATCGGCGTAGACCTCCGGCGTCGGCTCGCTTGGCGGCAGCGGCGGCTGCGGATGCGCACCGGGCAGCGTCAGGTCCGGATGTAAAACGCGCGGAGGCGGCGGCGCCAGATCCTGAAACTTGCCCACCGTCGCCGGTGGTTTGCGCAGAACGCCGTGGAAGTGCGAGCCGCCGTCGACTTCGGTCTCGCTCCACGCATATTTCTTCATGCCCTGTTCGGGCTTTACCCAAGGGCCGGCGGTTTCGCTCCAGCCGCCGGAAGCGGCCATCGCCATCTCCATGTGCAAACGGTCGGCCTCCGCCGCGGCGTGGTGCCAGTCTTCTTTCCACAGCGGCGACATCCAGATGACCGGCGTTTTGACGAAGAGCGGCGCGCCCATATCGCCATCGAACATCTGCATCCCGGCGATGCCCACACGGTGCATCCACTCGAGGTCAGCGGTGATACCTTCCGCCGTCACATTGCCGCTCATCCAGTGCCACCAGGCGCGCGGTTTGGCGCTGTCGGGCGGATGCCGAAACGCTTCTTCCAGGCCGGCTGCCGTGTTCGCGCCCTCCGCCTTCGTCGCCGGCGCGGAGCCCGCCTTCTGTGCCGCTCCGGCACTTGTCTTCGCGCCGGTGGCTTGAGCCGCCTGTGCGGCCAGCACGGTAGGAATCGCGCCCGCCATTACGAAGGCAAAAAATGTACGTCGCATCGCGCATGTGCACGTCACAGCAGCACCTCACAGTCGCGGGTGAAGACCTGCATCGAGCGGTTCCACAGCGATTGCGCCCATTGTCGGGCAATCGCTTAAGGTGGCTCTTTCTTGAAGAAAGAACCACCCAGCTTCAGCGCCTCCAGCGCATAGTCACCGTGGAACTGCTATCGCCGGATTCCCAAATGAAATAATTTCTCGACGGAAGATCACCTTACGCAACGGGCGTTGCCTTTGTCAAAGAGAATTGATGGGCCGAAGGCGAGAACCGCGCGACGGAAGGCGTGAACCAGCCCGAAAATCCTTGGAGAGAATTCAGCGCGTCAGTTCACTTGATCCTTCGCCGCGTCGAAGATGGCGTCGATGTGCGCGGCGTTCGAGTTGATATACATCGCTCCGCAATATTCGAACGACGCGTGGGACGCGTGCTCCGGGAACGCCAGCGGCAGTTCTGTGCAGGCGAGGCAGACAACCGGCAGCCCGTGAAACAGCTGTTCGTATGCCGTCCACGCAATGTTGCCGAGCCGATCTCGAGCGCCTTCGACCCTGTCCTGATCCAGGTCCGAGATGAGTTCGGCCGTCTGCGCGCGCCATGCGTCGTCGCCGGGACCGGCCGCCTCAACTCCTTGCTTCGCAAATCTCTCGCGAATCTTCGCCGATCGCATGATGAGCGAAGTGCCCAGAATGAGTATGTGGCGCGCTCCCAACCGCGCGCTCTCTTTTGCCGCCGCATCGAAGATGCTGACCACGGGAATCCCCACGCCGCGCATGATCGACTCAAAGCGATGATGGGGCGAGTTGCTGGCCATGGCCGCCACTTCCGCGCCGCACGCCTCGAGAAGGAGGAGCGCATCGCGATGATAGGCATCGAATGGCAGCCACGAATCTTCGTCCTCATCGTTACCCAGCAAGGAGACGGCCTTGTCATGGTTGAGCGATTCGATGGTGATTTCCGGCATGGCAGTCGTGCTGCCGCGGCCCTGCGCATGGCGCAGCTCTTCCGCCCGGCGGCACAGGCCGGCGTAGTATTCCATCGTCGATCGCCAGCCGACGCCGCCCACCAAGCCAATCTTCTTCATCGTGCCGCCTCGACCGGTACACTCTTCGCCGCAATCGTCGACGGAATTTCGAACGCGCCGTCAACCACTTCCACAAAGTTGCGCTCTTCGCGAAGAATACATCGCTTGCTTTGCGCCATGGCGAAGTTCGCGCGCGCATCGGGATCGGTCTTCAATCGCGCCCTGTAGGCCTCATACGCGGCCAGGCTTTCGAAGGCAATCAAGGCCCAGCCCACATCGTTGGTACCTTCGCAGGGCAGAAAATAGCCCACAAGGTGGCCGCCGCAGCGCGGAATGATGCGTCCCCAGTTCTCGGCGTACTCTTTGAACGCGTCGCGCTGAAACGGATCGATTTGGTATCGGATGATGCAGACAATCGTCATTGTTCTATCTCTTCCTGGCGGCTCTCATTTGTGCTCGCCGGCTCAGCCGGTGACGTCGCCTCCACGCGGCCTAGTATGCCCCTTGCCAATCACCGACACTTCGCTTATGGTCAAACTATGCATGCAGTCGCGAGCGAGGAAATTGCCGTATCGAGAATCGCGGCGGCCATCGGCGAGGCGGCGCGCGCGCGCATTCTCTATTGCCTGCTCGACGGTCACGCCCGCACCGGCACTGAGCTGGCCATTGTCGCCGAGGTCACTCCGTCGACAGCCAGCGTTCATCTCAACAAGTTGAGGCAGGAGCGGCTGATCCAGGTGCAGGCGCAAGGCCGGCACCGTTATTACAGCCTGGGTGGTCCCAGGGTGGCGCGGGCTCTGGAAGGGCTGAGCGTGCTGGCCGGCGGAACGCACAAGGCATTTGTGCCCAGCGCACCCGCGCGCCTGCGCACCGCTCGCAGTTGCTACGACCATATGGCCGGCGCGTTAGCCGTGGAGTTGCACGACCGCTTTCTGGCGCTGCGATGGATCAAAGCCGAGCCTGGCAGAAACAATCACGCGTACGACGTAACCGTCATGGGCGCACAAGCCTTTGCGGCCTTGGGCGTGGACGTAGACGCGGCGCGATCGATGCGTCGCCGGTTCGCCTATGGCTGCCTGGATTGGAGTGAGCGCCGACCGCATCTTGGCGGGGCATTGGGCGCGGCTTTTCTGAGCCTCTCGCTTAAAAAGCGATGGGTGGATCGGGACCTCGACAGTCGCGCGCTCAGCGTCACCGCGCTTGGCCGGCGCGAAATGGGTGCGCGCTTCGGCGCCGAGTTATGAACCGGCGCCTTCCGCATTCCGCAAAATCAATGCGCGCCTTTGGGGCCGGGAAGATGCATCGCAGGCGGCGCGAAATCCTTGGCCGCAGCGAGCAAGCCGGGGGTGAATGGCACGCGATCGTGCCGGCAGATGGCCCGGATCGCCGGTCGCGCCGTCATCGGGCCCGAGGGCAGCCCTCCGCCTGGCATCACCCATTGACCGACCATCATGAACTGGCGCAAGCCGGGCAGCGTATTGGGCAGCATCTTGAAGCCGCTGCCGGGCGCGACGAACCACCCTTCCATGCTGCCCTTCCAGTTGCCGGTGTAGCGGATCACCGTAAACGGAGTGGACACGTCGATGACCTCGATCGCCGGCCGCACGCCCGGGATCTTCTTTTCTAATTCGCAAACGATGAACTGGGCGACGCGCTCCTTCTCTTTCCTGTAATCGTTGGGATCGGTCTGATGCAGATGCACCCAGTACTCGTAGTTGCGCGTGGGAAGAAAACAGGTCACGGCGGTTTTGCCGGCCGCAGCGAAGGTTGGGTCGAAGTTGAAGAAACGGAACGAAACCTGTTTGAGCTCGGTGCCGGGGTCGACTTCGAAGGGCGCCTCCAGAACACGCGTCACCTGCGCGGGGAGCGCCGCGAGATCGCGCCCGATGCCCAAGGAGACTTGCAGGTATGAGGGGAAGGTCGCGCGCTCGCCATACAGCTTGTCGATCGCGCGATTGGTGAATTTGCCTTCCAGCAAATCATAGATCGTCGCGTGGCCGTCGGCCGCGGAGATGACCCAGTCGGCCGGAATGGTCTCGCCGCTCAGGAGCCGCACTCCGACGGCGGCGCCGTGGTCGACAAGAATGCGATCGACCTTGGCGCCCAGGCGTATCCGGCCGCCGAGCGACCTGAGCCGCTCTTCGATGAGGCGGATCAGGGCCTGCGATCCGCCGATGGGGTAACCGGCATCGCCCTGATTCATCCAGGCGAGCGAGAAGATAACCGCCAGTGCGGAGAGCTCTCCCACGTCCCCCTCGCCGAAAAGGCTTCTCACCAGCGGATCTTTGAATCGCTTGCCGTAGCCTTTGGCGCTGAGGTGCATCAACTCGCGCAACAAGGGCAGGCGGGGAGCGTTGCCCAGCATGGTCCACAGGCCGGCCAGCCAGCCTCCGCCCGGATCGGGCATCTTGAACTTGCCCAGGCTCCGCACGGCGTCGCAAAGGCGGCGAATCTCCTTCGCATCTTGGGGCGAGCGGTTCAGCAGCTCTTTTTCCAGCCGGTCGACATTGGAGAAGACCTCAAGGCTCTCGCCGATTTCGTTCTCAATGTGCGCGAACTTGTCCCACGTGACAAAGTTCAGCCTGTCGAGATCGCACACTTCCAGCCAACGCGGATGCATCGGCCCATGAGGATTGGAGCCCCACAGCCAGTGCATGCACGTTTCGAACGTGTAATCCCCGCGATGCCAACTGGTTGCCAGCCCCCCGGCCATCTCGTGCATTTCCAGCACTTCGGCCTGGTAGCCGCACTCCTGCGCATAGACAGCGGCGCATAGCCCGGCAATTCCCCCGCCCACGATCGCGATTTTCCGTTCATTTTGTGTCATGGCTGTATGCTCCCGGCTCGCTGCGCAGGATTCGCCGGTGACGGGTAGAGTCCCGCGCCTGGATGCAATTTCAGCGCCACATTCTAGGTTCCGACTGCAACGGCGCGCAGTGATGGCAAACACGCTGCGAGGGCCGTTTGGACCCCAGGGTCACGGTGGCCGATCGTCCGCGGCTCTCCCCGTTACACTCTGGCTATGGCTCTGCGCCTTTACGCCGCAACCACCAGCGACGGCAAGCTCCGCGACTTTCGCGCCGCGTGGCAAGCGCATTCGATCTCCATCGAGCCGCTGCCGGCGCTGCGGACCATTCCGCCGCCTTTGGAGGACGGCACGACATTCCAAGCCAACGCGACGCTGAAGGCGATCTACTATTCCCACTTCGCTCCCGGTGAGCAGGTGTTGGCCGACGACTCAGGCCTTGAAGTCGACGCGCTGCACGGCGAGCCGGGCGTGCGCTCGGCGCGGTTCGCGGCAGATATCGGCCTCGTGGACTCGCCCGACGCCAACGACAACACCGACGTGTGGAACAACATGGTGCTGCTGCAGCGCATGGCCGGCATTCCCTCCGCACAACGCGGCGCGCGCTACCGCTGCGTTCTGGTGGTTGCGCGCGACGGCGAGCCGCTGCATACCGCCGAAGGCGCAGTCGACGGAATCATCCTGGACGCGCCGCGAGGCACGGGCGGATTTGGCTACGACCCTCTGTTCTACCTGGCCGAGCTTGGCCAGACAATGGCCGAACTCAGCCCGGAAACCAAGCTGGCGCTCAGCCATCGTGGAAGGGCGCTCCGAGCGCTGCTGCCGATGCTCGAACCGGTCTCGTGAGGTCACCTACAATCAGGAAACGAGGATTGCAATGCCAACGCCCTTTGAGAGCGCTCAGCTGAATCTGCAATTGTTCGACCTTCGCCGCGAGCCTGTGCTGCGGGCAGCGCGATCGTGGTTTGTGCTCGAATTCAATCCGGAGAGCTTTAGCGAACTGGCGTCGGCGGCGAGCGGTGAGCACAATGCCGCATTTCGCATGGTGATCAGCTATTGGGACATGGCAGCTTCGCTGGTGACGACGGGGGCGATCGACGCCGACGCCTTCTGCGCAGCGCACGGCGAAATCTTTGCCATGTTCAGCAAGATTCAGCCGTTTCTCACAGAATTCCGGACCGCGAGCGGAGAGCCGGAGCTCTGTAAGCACATCGAAAGCGTGGTGATGGCAGCGTCCGGCGCAGAAGCTACCTTGAAGCGCCGCCGCGAGGCTTTGCGCGCCGCCGCCAAAGCGCGGGCGGCCCAACAGACGTTTGCACGAACCGGGTCGGAAAACTGAAAAGCATCTGCTGCGAGGGTCGGCTTCGCGGTTGAGACTGCGGGCAGCAAAGCGGTGTCCGTTTCCGGCCGGTCGGCTGGGCGAACGGACAAGTTGCAGAGCTCTTCTCCGTTCACTCATGCTTTGTTTTCAATGTCCTGCGGCGCAGCCGGTTTGGCCCGAAGGTTGCTTTAGCTCCCAAGGGAATTCGTGCGTTTCAGGTTGCACCTCCCCACGGAATTCTGAACGCCGGCATCACAGCCCCGCCCGGAGATCATCGATGAAGATCCTGTTTCAGGATGTGCGATTCGCGCTGCGCCAGATGAGCAAGCGCCTGGGATTCACCCTCGTCGTCGCGATTACGCTGGCCCTCGGCATCGGCGCCAATGCCGCCATCTTCAGTGTGCTCGATGCGGTGCTGCTGCGTCCTTTGCCCTACAACCATCCCGAGCAGTTGATCAAAGTCTGGACCCGCTTTACGGGAATCGGCCAGCCCAACGATCAGAACTGGGTTTCCGCGCCGGAGTTCCACGACTTTCTCACGCTGAACCACAGCTTCTCCGAGCTCGCGGCGATCGACACCGGCTCGTTCAACCTGGGCGCCAAGGGGAGCCCGCAGCGCGTGGTCGGAGCGGCCGTCTCGCCCAACCTCTTCTCTATGCTCGGAGTGCAGCCCATGCTCGGCCGTAACTTCTTGGCCGAGGAAGCGCAGCCGGGGCGCGAGCACGAGGTAATCCTGAGCTACGGCCTGTGGCAGCGGGTCTTCGCCGCCGATCGGAACGTGATCGGAACGACACTCCGTATCGATGGCGTGCCGATGACCATCGTTGGAGTAATGCCGGCCCGTTTTGCCTACCCCGATGAAAGCGAAATCTGGGGACCGATCGCCTTCACGCCGAATGACCTGAGCGAAGATAACCGCGGCAGTCACGGGCTCGAAGTGCTGGGCCGCATCAAGCCCAGGCTCTCGCTGGCGCAGGTGCAAGAAGACATGGATCGCGTGGGGAAGACGATGATCGAAGGGCACCGCTCCTATCCGTATGAAAAATACGATTTCGGAATCATCCTGCATCCGCTCCTCGAAGAGACGGTCGGCGACGTAAAGACGTCACTGTGGGTGCTGATGGCGGCGGTCGGCCTCGTTCTGCTGATCGCGTGCGCCAACGTCGCCAATCTTCTGTTAGTCCGCTCTTCTGAGCGCCAGCAGGAGATCGGCGTACGCATGGCGCTGGGCGCCAGCGGCTGGCGGCTGGCGCAGCAATTGCTTACGGAAAGCGTCCTTCTCGCGCTGATTGGCGGATTAGCGGGCCTGGCTCTCACGCCCTTGGCCCTGCGCGGGCTGGTCGCCATCGCTGCCAAGAGTCTGCCGCGCACCGTGAACACCGGCATCGACGGTCGCGCGCTTTGGGTGATGCTGGCGGTCGCCGTCGCCACTGGAGTTCTCTTTGGATTCGCTCCCGCCGTGCAGGCCATGAGCTCGCGGAACTGGGCGGTTCTGAAAAGCGCCCGCAGCACCGGCGGCAGCCAATCCCGGCGCCTGCGCCGCGCCCTCGTCATGGGTGAGACCGCGCTCTCGCTGGTTCTGCTGGCCGGCGCGGGGCTGCTCATGCGCAGTTTCGAAGAGATTCTCAAGGTCGACCCCGGCTTTCGCGCCGACAACGTGCTGACCATGCGCGTCGCGCTTCCCGATGCGCAGTACAGCAAGCCGGAACAGGTCCGCGGCTTCTACAACGCGCTGCTCGACCGCGTGCAAAAGCTGCCAGGAGTGCAATTCGCCGGCGCCACTTCCCTCATCCCGCTGGCCGGACAAAACGCCTCAGGCACGATTGTCGTTGACTCGCAATCGGTTCCCAAAGAAGACACCGAACCCGAAGCCGACCAAAGATTCGTCACTCCGGACTACTTCAAAGCCATGGGCATTGCGCTCGTTCGCGGACGATACTTCGACAGCCGGGATTCAGCTACGGCTCCAAAAGTGGCGATCGTCGACGAGTCGCTCGCCAAGATCTATTGGCCGAATCAGGATCCGATCGGCAAACGCATCCATCTTGGTACCGTCCCCTCCCCCAATTCGCCGTGGTGTACGGTGGTCGGAGTCGTGCGGCATGTGCACAACCGAACTCTTGAAGCGCGATCGCGCATTGAGACCTACTATCCCGAGGACCAGGTGTCAGTGAGTGCGATGACGCTCGCCGTCCTCACGTCGGGCAACCCAATGAGCATGGCGCCGACCATCCAGCGCGAAGTCACTTCGATCGATCCGGATCTGCCTGTTTACCGCGTCCGCACCATGACCGAAGTGATGGGTGAATCGGTCGCGCGCCGCCGCCTGGCATTGATCCTGCTTGCTGTCTTCGCGGGCCTGGCGCTGGCTTTGGCCGCCGTCGGTATTTACGGCGTCACCTCGTACGTCGTCGCGCAAAGCCAGCAGGAAATCGGCGTGCGCATGGCACTTGGCGCCGGCCGCAACGAGGTGCTGCAACTCATGATGGGGCGCGGTTTGAGCATGATCGTCGCGGGCCTGGTGATCGGCCTGCTGGCAACCGTGCTGCTGACGCGCCTCATCGCCGGCATGCTCTTCGCGGTGCGCCCGGCCGATCCGATGGCCCTGGGAGGCGCTGCGATTCTGCTCCTTGCAGTGGCGTTGCTGGCGGTTCTCATTCCGGCGATGCGCGCGACCCGGATCGATCCGATGGTCGCTCTGCGCTACGAGTGACCCACCGACCGGGATGGAGCGAAAAACCCGCGCGGCCTACGACGGCACGGAGAACCGCGCGGCTGGAGCAAGAACAACTCGAGTGTCACATCCACGAAGTCGAAGCGACCCACGGATTCTCAATCGAGCTGTTCCTCTGCGTCCGCGTGAATCCCAGCGCCGCCTAGCAGTTCCCTGTTCTTCGCGCACTCCGTACCGGATTGCCGCCGTTCATGCCTGGACCGTCTGACCGCATCGGCGGATTCTTGTCGAAGCACAATCGACACAGCCCGAAGCGTGTGAAACTGGGAACGGAGAGAATGGCAGCGCTGGATCAGATCCGCAATGTCACTCAGCCACTGCTCCGGCGGCGTGAGAGCGGGAATCACGAGGTCGAATTCGGATTCGTCGAGATCCGCAGCGCCGCACGGAAATAGCACCATCGGCGCCGTCGAGATGGCTCGTGTAATGGAGACGGCGCGCTGCGGCGCAAGATCTTCGACCCGCGCCATTACCACGGCGCGGGCCTCTTCGGTTGACTGCAATGCAGCGTGAAGCTGCGCGATCGACTGGCAATCGGCGATGGAGTACCCGGCGCACCGCAAAACCGGAACGCGATGACAGTCGTCAAAGCCAAAGTGAATAATGCGAGCGCCCATTGGAAGAATCCCGCGCCGCTCCGGACGAAACGCTCTCCTCGGGCTCTATCGGGAGTGGAATTCAAGATCCCAGGCAAAAGAATAGACGCAGGTTTTTGCCGTATGTTGCGCGAAAAATGAAGATCGATCGATCGGGAATCCGCGGCACTATTCGTATCAAAGGGTTACACCAGGATGGGGACAAAGAATTCACATTGCCGAAGCGACGAGGCGCCGCATCCGTCATTTGCGTCGAATTCCGCAATCATTCCTGTGGCAAGCAGAATCAGCCGCCGCGACGAACCGCCGTCCTTTGCCTGTCGTTCATGCTCGTCGCGGCCAGGCTACTCGTATCGCAAAGCCACCGTGGGTTCGACCTGCATCGCTCGCCGCGCAGGAAGGTAGCAGGCCAGCATCGCCGCGGCGGCCAATCCCACGGCAACGCCGGCAAGCGTGGCCGGATCGTCGGGCCGGATTCCATAGAGCAGTGCACCGAGCAGCCGGGCCGCGGCCAGTCCGCAGCCGATCCCGATCACCAGCCCGGCGGCGGTCACGACCATGCCCTGCCGGATCACAAGCTTCAGCACATCGGCTCGTCGCGCTCCCATGGCCATGCGTACGCCGATCTCGCGCGTGCGTTGCGAAACGGCTGAGGAGATGACGCCGAATAGGCCGATCCATGTAAGAACGAGAGCGAGGGCCCCGGCGGCGCCAAGCAGAAGGCCGGTGGCGCGCGCTGGAAACAGCGGGAAGGACATGAAATCGGCGATGGTCTGAAGTTGCGTGGCGGCCATGTTGCGATCGACGTCCTGGGTCTCGCGGCGAATCCAATCCAGAGCCATCGACGGCCGCGCCTGCGTCCGCACCACGATGACCCGTTGCGCCGGCATGGTCAGGCGAAAGAGAGCCGGTATGGGCTGCTCGCCGAGGGTGCGGTACTTGCCCGTGCGCACCACGCCGATGACCTCGCTCGCGGTCTTCGCATCGCCGAGCTTGACCTTCTGGCCGATCGGGTCCTGGCCGGGCCACAACTTCGCAGCTAGCGTGTCATTGATCACAATCACGTCGGCGTCACGATCGAATTCTTCCTGGGTGAAATCGCGGCCGCGCAGCATGGGTATGCCCATGGTGGAAAAGTACTCAGGCGCGACGCGGAAAACGTCGACGGGGAGCGCCGATTCCTTCGGCTGCGTCGAACCGAAGGGCATCGCACCCGTATCCTCGCGCGCCGCATCGAGCGGCAGGTGATTGACGAAGCTGACAGAGGAGACGCCGGGAAGAGCGCGCATCCGTGCCGTCAGATCACGATAGAACGACTTCACCTTGGCATCGGAGTAGCCGAGGCTTCCGGGATCGAGCTGCGCGGTGGCGATGTTGTGCGTTTCAAAGCCGGGATTGATGGAGTTGGCATTGAGCAGGCTGCGGACACAGAG
>JASHTH010000518.1 GCA_030040655.1 Acidobacteriaceae bacterium
AGGGCTCTTGCAACGAACAGGAGGCACAAGAATGATTCGGGGTTTGCTTGTCTTCACCGGCTCACTGGTGTTCGCATCGATGGCCGCAAACGGCCAGATGGTTTCCAGCAGCGTAATCCAAAACGATCCAGCGAAGGAGTCGCTTTGCGCAAAGAGGGCCAGGGTGAAAAAGCCGGTTCCGTTCCTGATCGATCAGGATTATGTGAATCGGATCAGAGCCGCCCATCCGGACGTCACGTTCATCGCCGAAGACGGTGTTCTTCCCGAACTGTTTGAGTGCCGCGTGAACGAGGCGACGGGAGTGTATGAGCTAAACTCGCTGAGCTCCGAGGAAAATCCATATTGGCATCTGGTTCGCCCTGAGCAATTCGCGCCGGGCATCCATACGGCGGCCGGCCAGGTGCAAGCAGACGATGTTTGTTTCAAGGCGGCTCGCGAGAAGGTGAATCGGGAGGGATTCGACCACAATTTCGGATACACGACAGACGTGAATGAGATCACGCTGGATGTGGCACCGTGGTATCTACCCGGCGTGAAGGTTGCTGGAATGAAGGCGGAACGATACGACATCGCAGTGGTCGGCAAGCTGTTTTACAGGTCCTCCGGGCCTGACCTGGCTGCATTCAGTGTTAGTTGCCTGCTTTCGCCGACTCTGGAGGTGAGGGCGGTCCAGGCGAGCGAGGAGAACCCTGAGCGAGCGCTCAAAATGGAGACGCGATTTGAGGCTCCATTTCGGAAATGATCCCGGCTCGACTTTATGTCTGGTTGGTCGGCAATACGAAAGTTTAGAGCCGTTCTCGCGACATTGAGTAAGAACTCGACGACGTGATTTCGAATTGAGGCCGATTGGTTTAAGCGGTTCAATATTCGAATAACCCCGTAAATGGACTGACCCCACAAAGTGAGACAGTTGTCCTTTGCGACACTTGGCAGGGAAAGGAACTGCAAGTGGGCAAGAGACAAGTTGGAAAGTACCCGCAGTCGTTCCGGCAAATGGCGCTGGAGCGGATGAAGGATTGTCGAAGCGTCTCGGCGTTGGCCGACGAGCTCGGCGTCCACCGGACGGTGCTCTATCACTGGCATCGGCAGCAGGAGGAGGCTTCGGATGCATCGAGCGCGTGGGCCACTTCTCCGGTGCGAGAGCTTCGGAAGCAGGTTCGAGACTTGAAGCGTGTGCTGGCGGAAAAGACGCTGGAAGTGGATTTTTTTCAAAGGTGCCTTGCAAAAAGTCGAGGCTCGGCGTCAGAGCAGCAAAGGCTCTGGCGGGACAGCATCTACGACCAGATCCGGGAATTGATGCCGATGCAAGGCAGCTGAGTATCGAGCAAATGTGCCAGTTGGGGAAGGTGAGCCGGGCAGGGTTTTACCGGTTCTCACAAGAGCGCCAGCCGCGCGAAGAAGATACCGAAGTGCGGTCAACCATCCAGCAGATCGCACTTGAGCACCGCCGCCGTTACGGCTATCGCCGCGTCACCGCGGAACTGAAGAAACGGGGGATGCTGGTGAACCACAAGCGCGTGGCGCGCATCATGCGGGAAGACAACTTGCTCGCAGTTCAGCCAAAGCAGTTTGTCACCACTACGGACTCGGATCACGGGCTCGATGTTCATCTGAATCTGGCGCGAAGCATGGACCTCAACGGGACCGATCAGCTTCGGGTACCCCACAGCTCAGTGGACGATTCAACAGCTGCGCGAAGCCATACCTAGCGATCACGAGTACCGCTTTCTCATCCATGATCGACACGCGACATTTTCAGCAGAATTGGACGTGGCTGTTGCTGCCCTCGGACTGAAGGGGCTGAAAACGCCTATTCGAGCACCGCAGGCGAATGAATACTGCGAGCGACTGATCGGAACCATGCGAAGGGAATGCCTTGATTTCATGATTCCTCTCAACGAGCGCCACCTCCCTAAGATCATTCGCGAATGGGTGCCGCATTATAACCGAGGCCGACCGCACTCCGGCTTGGGGCCGGGGATTCCGGATCAGCGATTAGAACCACCGGAACGGGTACATCGTCACCGCATTGACGACGAAGAGCGCGTCACTTCAACCGTTGTGTTGGGCGGACTTCACCACGAATATGCGCTCGAACGATCCGCCGCTTAGCTTCGGATTTGATTTTTGCGGACGACAGGGATTTTGGCGAGGCACAGGACGTCCAAGAGCCTATCTGAAGTCGACTGAACCGCGCTTCGAAATGAATCGAGCGTCGAGGGATCGCTACGGCGTGTTCAGGGAATCGACTGGCTCTGCCCGGCGCTGCTGGAACTGGGCGCCGGATTTGGTTGAGATGAATCGCCTTTGCCCGATGCGTCGCGGCCAGGAATGCGAAGGGGCAGATCGCGGAACGTCCGAGTGAGATTCTCTCTTTCGGCCTTCAGCCGGAGGAACTCGTCCATTTCATGCTTGGCTGCATCGAGATCCCCCAGTTTTCTGCATACCTGGCTCAGGTGATAGTGCGCAACCGCGTTCGTGGGGTCCAGGCGCACGGCGCGTTCGAGATGGACGCGCGCTTGCTCGCTCGAACCTGATTGGAGCAGGAGCATTCCCATGCCTTCGTTTGCGTCCGGGTCATCGGGTTGAAGCTCCAGTGCGCGCTTGAAGTGACCTGCCGCGCTCCGCGAATCAGAGCGATCGAAGTCGATCTCCCCGAGCCTGCACTCTGCCCGCTCGTCGAGTGGATTATCTGCCAACGCCTTTTTGTATTCGGCTTCGGCCTCGGCCCTATCGGCCGCGGACGAGGAACTGCTCAGCGCCTCGGCAAGCACAAGGTGTGCACCGGAGAGATGCGGATCGCGTTCGATCGCCAGCCGGTAGGCGGCAATTGCGCCGGCCATATTGCCCATGTGCGCCAAGCGGTCGCCGCGCAACTGGTACATTCGGGCCGCACCTGGATCGGTTTGTGCCGCAGCCAGAAATGCTCTGTCCGCCATCTCCTCGTAGACTTGGTGCTCCGCATAAAGGACATCGATGTTCCTCGGCTCCAGCTTCTCGAGATCGGCGGCAATGGTTGCGGCTTCGTTCAAGTCGCCTGCTTGGAAGAGAAGGCTGAATAACTGCTTGCCGGTCGAGGCGCGCAGCGAAGGTTCGGTAACGTGCTGGAAGGCCTGGCGCAGATGGACGATGGCGTCGGCGTTCTGCCCCGTCTTGGCCTCGGACTCCCCGCATAACGCTGCGATATTCCACAGATCCGGTTTCTGGCCCAGCGCGATCCGGAACTCGTTTTCTGCCTGGGCGTAGCTGCCCTGGAGATAATAGGCGAGGCCGAGGTTGGAACGAGCGCCGAGGTTCCCCGGATCGAGAGCAAGAATTTTTCGATAAGCCTCGGAGGCTTGAACCAGCTTTTGATCGTGAAGATCGAGCTCCGCTTGTTGCGCCAGGCGTTGAATCGCTGCATCGTCCCGCGTCGAAGCCTGGCCGAGCGCAATGCGAGGCAATCCCGAAATCAGCAAGACCGACAGACCCCAAAGGATCACGGAACAGAATGAAGCCGCTGCGCGAAGCATCCGGTAGGTGCCGACGGTTTTCAAAAGGACTTTCATCGACGACAGTCGCGATTTCGAGTCTGAGTTTAGGGCGGTTCTCCAATTACTATCAGGCATTTTCTCGGCGGTACAAGGTGGCTTCTTCTTGAGGAAAAAGCCACTTAGCGATCTCGCTTCGCCCTGCACCAATTGGACAACCGCCACAGTCTACTTCTTGCCCTCTTCCACGATTTCGAGCGCGCTCAGCGTCGCGTAATTCTGATTGGGCACAAAAGAAATCAGAAGCTTGCCCTGATGGTTGGGCCGCAATCCGTGAAAGGTCTTTGTAATGGCCTTCAGGCTACCGCCCGCCTCCTTGTATATATCGAAGTCCCGAAGCAGATAGACGCCGTTGCAGTACACATCGAAGACACGAGTGCCGATGTTGGATTCGAAGGACTCTCCCGGAGCATCCGGCGTGCCAAACCAGTGCTCGGCGAAGTGAAGATTCAGCGTGTAGGTCGCATCGCCGATCACCGGAATGGCATAGGTGAAGTTGCCATAGCGCTCGGACTTGAAGAGCTCCGGATCCTGGGTATTGCCGACCGCCTGATCGAGTTCCCGCCTTCGCCCGCCCTGTACGTACTGGTCGGGCAGCCACAATCGTCCCTCTTCGTCCTCGATTGCCGAATCGGCGGTTACCCAGCGGATGGGCAACATCTCTCGGCTGTCGGTGCGGCTCAATTGGATAGCATTGACGAAAGCCACGCCCTTTAGTTGCCAGTGATTCCGGAAGCGCAGGTGAAGTCTGCCGTCGGCTGCGGGCGATGCGCCGGCGAATACCCGCACATCGGCTGTATTGGTTCCTCCGGCATCCGAGAGCGGATCGAAATCGCCGAGAAGCTTCACCCCGTTCGCAAAAACGTCGAACATGCGGCTCGACTCGCCGCCCCCTTCCGAATTGTCGTCGCCATAAAAGGTCTCTGCGAAGTACAAACGGAGTTCGTAGAGCCCCGGCTGGAGCGGAATGTCGTATCCAAACTCCTCGCCCTGGCGTGCGGTGAGAAAGAGTTGAGGATCCTGCGTTCGGAGAATACGGCGATAACGCACCGTCCACGATTGCCCGCCGCCGAAATAACGATCCGCGGTCCATACATGCCCCACCTGGTCGGTGTAGCTGCGTGCCGAAGAGCCGGCCATGATGAGTACATCGGGCGATGCGGCCACCGCGGGCGAGGTTAAGGTTGGGGCGGCTTCAGCCGAACGCTTGAGATCGGTGAGTTTGGCATGCGCGCGAAAATAGACGGCCAGGCCGGCAACAACAATTACGGCGCACGCCAAGGTCAAAAGGGCGGCACGGAAGGCAAGCGAGTCCCGGATCTGGCGCCGCGGTGTAGGTTGTGGCAACGGAGCTAGCTGATCGTGTTCGGCCAGCCCGCTGATCTCGGGGGATTCCGCGGCTGCCTGGCTGGCAGGAATAAACTGCGGAAGATAACTGCCCAGCGGCAGAACAAGCCGAAGGGTGTGCTTCGTTCCCTCCTGGTCGTAAAGCTCTTTCAGCTTTTTCCGAACCCGATGGGCTTCGACGCGCACAATGGAATCGAGCGCCGGATCGAAGTCCGGGCGCCTGCCCAGAGCCTCAACCGCGATCTCATGCTCGGAGATGTGATGGATGCCCGCGAAGTACTTGTCGCAAACGAACTTCAAGAATCGCTTGGAGTTGGTTTCGCCCGCGAACAGTGAGGAAGTAAGGATGGATTCGTACTCCGCCACTTCGACACTGGGGTTGAGTAGCTGCACGGGAACTGGATTCTCCTGGGCAACTGATCAACTGTGAACATTAGCACCAGGTAGGGGAAACCCGCAACTGGCGGCGATGGCGACGCCGTGAAGCCATTGCGGACAGGGGGACTGCGGGCCGGATCTCAATTGCTTTCTGATATTTCCTGATTCTCGCCGCGTTGATTTCCCTACCAGAGGGCGAGGTTGCCGCCTCAAAGTACTTGGTCCTTTAACCTGACGCGTACAGCACTTTAACGTGACAGGAAGGGATGGAACCGGAACAACTTCCGGGAGAACGGCAACGAAATCAATGGCCGCTTAGCGCGCGACTAAGGTGCAGAATTTAACGGAGATAGTACTGGACGAAGCAGCTTTTGCGGAGGCAGTTTGGTTCGTAATTTCGGACCTAAGTCCGCTGGGGAGGCTGTCAATGAGAGAACCATGGACCAATTTCAGGCGCACACAAGACGCTTCCAGCTCGCCGACGCTCGGCCTGCCTGCATGGCCGCGGCCCGCTTCTCTAAGGCTGGACTTTTGGAGAAGGAGACATGAGATCGGCCGCTGCCGTGCCTTCGTACTCTTCGCAGGCATCATCCTCCTCTTCCTCGCTTGTTCGTTATCCGCTGTTGCACAGGTGGACATTTCGGCGTCGTTGGCCGGCTCGGTCACTGACCCGAGGGGCGCCGTGATTCCCTATGCCCAAGTGACGGCGCTGGACACCCAGACCGGCGTGGAGACGAGGACCAAAAGCAACGAGATCGGGGACTACCGCTTCGCCTCGCTGGCGGCGGGCACGTATACCATCGCCTGCTCGATGAGCGGATTCAAGAGCTTCACCGCGCAAGACGTGGTGTTGCACGCCGGAGCCGCCGTAACTCTTCCCATCACACTGGAAATCGGGGTCACGTCGGAAACGGTGACGGTATCCGGTACGGCTGCAATGGTCGATACCGAAACAGCCAACAATCTGACCACGATCGAACCTGAACTGATTGGAGGGATTCCGGTTCAAGGTCGAGATCCGCGAGAATCGATGGAAGTTCTGATGCCGGGCGCGACCGCTGCCGGAACTGGCGCATCGTTCTTTATTCCGGTTACCAGCTTCAATGGCGTTTCGCAGTTGACCAACAACTACGACATCGACGGCGCCGCCATGAACGATTACATGCACGGCTCGGCGGCGGCCAACTTCCCGCAATCGGAGAACACGTCGGAATTCAGCGTGGCATCGGCCCTTCCCGATGCGTCGGTTGGGCGCGGTGCCGGCGGGCAGATTGAAGCAACTCTGAAAAACGGCACCAACCAATTCCATGGCCAACTCTGGAGCTATCTGCAGAATGGGGCATGGAATGCGAATTCCTGGTCGAATAATTTCCAGGATGTTTCCCGCCAGCCCTTCAATCAGCAATGGTACGGAGGCAACGTCGGCGGCCCAGTCTGGCTGCCCAAACTCTATAACGGCAAAAACCGGACCTTCTTCTTTGTTTCGTACGAACGCACCAGCACCTCAAAAAAATCGACGACCACCGGCCAAACGATTACCAACGCGGAGCGCACGGGCGACTTCACGAACTCGCCCGACGGCGTCCCGGTGGTCAATGGCAAAGCGATGCCGACGATCCCGATCTCCGACTTCGGGCCCATCGGCCAACTACTTAACTCGTCGGCTGGGCAAGCCGTTATGCCTGCGCCCACCAGTGGCATCGACACCTTCACGTGGAATCCGAGCGACCAAAGCGTGATCCAGACCTGGGTTGTCCGGATCGACGAGAACCTTGGCAGCAAGAACCGTATCTTTGGCAGCCTGTGGTGGTACAACGACAACCCCACGTTCCAGGACATGTACGACGAATTCAGTGAAGCATCGTGGGCGACACAGTATCCTAACCCCGATGCAACCTGGGGCGAACCGATTCAGACAAAGGTCTGGGCCGTCAACGACACATACACGATTACGCCGGCGATGCTCAACAACTTTGTTCTGGGTATCACGCAGACTGAAATCTCAGTCACGAACACTTGCTCGCCGTGTTCCGGATTGGTCGACCCATCGAATACGGGAATCGATGCCGTGGGTGACACCCTGGCGCCGGACATCATGGAAATCTCCACCCCGCGAAATATGGGCGTGGATATCTGGCAGGGCTACGTCAATCCGATGACGCAATACACCTGGGATATCACCGACAACTTTACGCGAACGAAAGGACGGCACACTCTAAAAGCCGGGCTGGAACTCCGCAATTACCATGAGGTATTTAATCAGACGTGGGATGCGGGAGCCGACGTCTGGTTCGAGGATTCTAACAATTCCTACGGCGGCACCGGCAACGGAATCGCGGACATGCTGCTCAATGGCGGACCGTTAGGACAATTTGGGGGCGGGTTTTACCAGAACAGCACGCAGAAACTCATCGTGAACTATCCGGCTCGCGAGGCATATCTCCAGGATACGGTCAAGCTGAGGCCGCGGTTTACCGTAATGATTGGTGCGCGCCTGCAGCCATATTTTGGAGTGAGCGAAGAAAAGAACAGGTTCGTGACTTTCCGTCCCGGGCAGCCATCTACGGTCTTTCCAACGGCTCCCGTAGGTCTTGTCACGGTCGGGGACCGCGGAATTCCACCGAATCTCACCGGCAACCACTACAATGTCGGTCCAAGATTCTCCTTTGCGTGGGATCTTTTTGGCAATCACAAAGCTGCGCTCAAGGGCGGCTATGGAATCTACACTGACTACGAATACTTGCTGAGCTTCAATAACTACACCACCGCCGCGCCGTTCGGCGTGGACTACTCGCCTGTGCAGGGGCCGGAGCTGGATCTTTCCAAACCCTATGCACAATACGGAAGCGTCCCATTCCCGTATACGGCCCCGACGAAAGGATCGGCGGCGGCCGACACCCTGGTTTTTCCCAATCCATTAACTACGCAGGCCATCGCGCCCGGCTTCAACAACGGCTCCTATGACAAGTTCAATCTGGCTTTTGAGATCGAGCCGATCAACACTTATGTCTTTTCTGCCGCCTGGGTGGCAACCCGGGGCACTCACCTTTTTGAAACGCATAATCAGAACTGGCCCAGGTTTGTCCCCGGCGGAAGCACGAACGACGGCGCGAACATTTATTCGCGCGAGCCTTACTATCCAGCCGGCTTCAGCGGAATTAACACCTTCTACTCGGATTACAACTCGTTCTATAACTCACTTCAAGTTCAGGCTAACAAGAGATACTCTTCCGGCCTGACACTGCTGGGGACGTATACGTTCAGCGGCTCGTCGGCGCAGCAAGGCTGCCGATATGAAGCGGACTGCGGGCTTGATTACTATAGCCCGGGCACTGTCCATCAAATGACCGCGGCATTCCGCTACCAGTTCCCGCGCTTCCTGCGGCAATACCCGCTCGC
>JASHTH010000519.1 GCA_030040655.1 Acidobacteriaceae bacterium
TCCGTGGAGGTGCTGGATGAGAATGACAGCCACGTCATCGAGTCCGTGCTTTCGGACAACGAGGGACATTTCGTGCTGCGGGGTTTGCCGGCGGCCAAATATCAATTGACGGCATCGAAGCGCGGCTTTCGCACCGCTTTCTACGACGAGCATGAGGAATACAGCACGGCGGTCGTGACCGGCGCCGATCAGGATACAAGCGGTCTCGCATTCCGCCTGACGCCCGCCGCGGTCTTGCGCGGACAGGTTACGGCCGACGGCGGCGACCCGGTCGAAGGCGCAAGAGTCATGCTCTTTCGCAAGCCGCAGAGGCCGAAACTGGGAGAGCGGATCGCCCATGTCGACTCGGCCACGACCGATGACACCGGCGCGTACGAATTCGGCGATCTGGCTGCCGGCGACTACCTGGTCGCCGTCACCGCGGAGCCCTGGTATTCGCTGCACCGCCCGGGCGGAACCTCCGGGCTCACGCCGAGCGACGAGGCCGCCGCGACGCTTGACGTGAGTTATCCGGTCACCTATTTCGATTCCACCACCGACGAATCCTCCGCCACATTGATTCCGCTGGCCGCAGGCGAGACCGAACAGGCGAACCTCAGCCTGCACGCGGTTCCCTCGTTGCGTCTCTTCGTGCCGGCTCCCAGCCGGCAGGATGGCTCGGTGGCGCGGCCGGAGCTGCGCCAGTCGATCTTCGGCACCGAGATTTCGGCCCAGAGCATGGGGACATTCGATGGCAGCGAGTCGAAAGGCATCGAATTCACGGGCGTGGCCCCCGGGCATTACGAGCTGGCTCTGGGAGATCCTCCGCGCGTGATGGAACTGGATGCGACCGCGAATCAACAGATCGATGCCTCATCCGGCACGCCCACGGTAGAGGTCTCCGGCACGCTGAAGCCGGCTTCGGGCTCTGTGCTTCCTCCCGACGTCACCGTGACCATGGAGCCACTGGACGGCGATCGCCATGATGCCATGCCTGCAAGCGCAGCGCGGGGCTGGTTCCGCTTTCCTTCGGTGACGCCGGGCCGATGGGCGATTTCGGCGTTCGCTTCCGGCCGGCGGCTGGCCGTGATCGCGATGACCGTGGGCGACCGGACGCGCGGCGGAAATGTGCTGCGGGTTGCCGACCGGCCGCTGAAGATCGAGTTGACGGTCGCGCCGGGAGAGATGCGCGTAGAAGGCTTTGCGCGCAAGGATGGCAAGGGCGTTGCCGGCGCCATGGTGGTGCTGGTGCCCAAAGACCTGGCCGCCATCGATGAGCTGGCGCGGCGCGACCAGTCCGACTCCGACGGCAGTTTCTCGCTGCGCGATGCGGCTCCGGGCCAGTACACCGTGGTCGCCATTCAGGACGGCTGGAATCTCGACTGGTCGCGGCCCGAAGTGATTCGCCGCTTTCTTCCTCGCGGAACGCCCGTCACAGTAACGGACACTTCCACAAAGTTCCTCACGCTGGGGCAAGCGGTCGCGGTGCAGTCGCCCTGACGCCGCTTCGTCCGGCGGGGTTTGAGAAGATAGTCTAAGGAAGGTCTTGCACGACACGGATACGGCCTGCGGCGACGGTGACGCCCAGCGAGATGTGGACTGCCGAAGCAAGGAATTGAAAGCTTGCAACCGAGGAGAGTCTCCCGTTGAAGAGGAAGTTGACGCATTGCATTTGGACCGCCGTTCCGGTCCTGCTGTTTCCTTTGGCCGCCGCCGGCCAGGCTGCCCCTGCCGGTGGAACGACGCCGCCCGACCAGGCCGAACACGTGTACAAGTACGAGGCTTCGGTCGGCATTGGCTATACCAGCTTGAACCAGGTGAATCAGTCGCGCGGCGGGCTGGAGGGTGTGGAACTCTATGTCGCGCGCGACTGGGGTCGATTCTTCGGCGTGTTCGTCGACGGAGGCTACTACAACGAGAGCCTGCAGACCAACCCCGGCAAACCGGTGGTCGACATCGCCCTTGCCGGGCCCGAGATCCATGCCAATCTCTATGGCCCGATCAGCGGATACGTGCGCGGAATGCTGGGAGCCGAACACACGGGAGGCGAAAGCGCGTACCCGGATTTCTCGTTTGCGGGCGGGGTCGGCATCGGCCTGCAGTACACCCTGAGCCCGCGCCTGTTGTTGCGCGCCGGCGGCGACGATATCTACTCTTCGTTCGTCCTCGACCCGCAACACCTGGGCTTTTCGCCGCACAAACGCGCCAACGCGCGCGCAGAGTTCGGGGTGGTGTTCAAGTTCTGAGGTGCCGCGCTCGTCCCGAGAGCCGATCCGTGGTGATCTTTATTGGCAGGTGAGATGGCAAGCCTCAGTCTTCGAACCGCGCGCGATAGGTGGCAGCTATCGAGGCAATGAATTCCTCCCAACGAAGACTGGAACCAGCTTCCGGGAGTGTGCCGTCTACCTTTCCAGTTTCGGGATCATATACGACAACTGCAATACCCTCGAGCAGGTGTGCCGCATCCGCCTCGCTCTTTCGCCCTCCGGCGCGCACTAGCCGCTCAATGGCGCGCTTGATTAAGTGGACAGTAGACTTCCGAGATGGAGCCGCAGTGACCGGGGCCGTGTCATCGATCCCAGCATTCTGGTCCTGCTCGACGACCGCCTCGGCGGAGCCTTCCGCAGCCATCTCTTCCGCAGCAGCTGCCTTTCGTGCGGCGGCTGTTCCCACCTCTTCGTAGATTGGGACCACGAGCACCCCACCGACGATAGCGAAGGGAAATTTCAGATGGATATTCACGGCGAAGGTTCTGATGTCGCCAAAGCGATTCCATATCGCGCGCCCAACAGCCAGGTTAATGGGCTTCAATTCGACCGCGAGTCTAAGCCCGTCGAGCGGGTGGCTTTCGGATACATCGGCGTTGGCCGTACGGAGACCACCAGCGACCTTCTGCTCATGTGTCGTGAGCCTGTTTTGCAACTTTGGCAACTGTTTACCCAGCTCGTTCGCGAGTGCGCGAGCAAGTGCGCTCGAGAGCCTGATCTGGGCTGCCTTCTTGGGTCCTGCGTCTAAATTGAAGCTGCCACGGACGTACGCACTAACTCCAGCAACGTAATCGTGAATCGTGCAATTTGGAGACTCGGCTAGCCGGTCAATTTCCGGAATTCCTGTGGGAAGCGTCTCTTTCGATTTGGCGCGAGGGAGTTTCTTCATGCCCTCTTCGCTCCAACGTATGCAGCTGCTTCCGATTTTCGCTGAATTGACACATCGGCCAGCAATGCAATGGAGCAGAGACGCCGTTCCATCAACTCGACATATTGCGGCTCGATTTCGACGCTCACACTATTCCGACCGGTTTCGAACGCCGCGAGTGCTGTCGAAGCCGTCCCGCCAAATGGGTCTACCACCGTGTCGCCGACGAAGCTGAACATCCGAATCAATCGTCTCGGAATTTCGACCGGATAAGGGGCCGGATGATCGCGCCTGATCTGGCCGGCAACGTCTGTCCAAACCGGAGCGAACCAACGAACGTAATCTTCCGTTGCGATATAGGATTGCGATTCCATTTCCTGCGTCGGCTTGCGATACCCACCCGGCTTCCTGAAGAAAAGGATGTGCTCGAGATCATTCTTGACCACGCCATTGGGAAGATTTGGCTTGCCGAGATAGCGCGCAGACCGCGAAGCCTCCAGTCGAATATTCGAGACCTTTTGCCACCGAATCGGAGTGAGGTTATCGAATCCGAGTTTCCGCGCTCGCACCTGGAGGTCGGCCGAAAGCGGCAAGATATAATGCCTGCCGCCCTTTTTTCTCGATACGCAAACATCTCCAACCACGCAAGCTACTCGGCCACCGGGAACCAGGACGCGAAGGCACTCCGCCCACACAGCATCCAGTTCATCGAGAAATTTCTCGTACGAGCCGATGTTTCCGAGTTGTTCGGGATGATCGGGATACTCTTTTAGGGATCCGTACGGAGGACTGGTGCAGACGAGGTGCACAGACTCCGTGGGAATAAACGATAGAGAACGGGCATCGCCCTCATAGACATCGTGGCGCGTCCGCCGAGCCGGCAATTGCAGGACCCGCGATTTGGGCATGGCAATCCCACTATATATCTTGCACAGTGTTTACGCCGCGAAATCCGGGCTCGATCTCGCTCAATGGATCCATTCGGTGCATAGCCCCGCGTCCGTGGAATCGGACCCTAACCTTCTTCCGCTTCCCTCAGCTTCGCAATCACCGTGAAGTCTTCGAGCGTTGTGGTATCGCCCTTGATTTCGCCGTGCGAAGCGAGCTCACGCAGCAGGCGGCGCATGATTTTTCCGGAGCGGGTTTTGGGCAGTGCCTCGGTGAAGCGGATATCGTCGGGCCGGGCGAGCGCGCCGATCTCCTTGGCGACCCACTTGCGCAGCTCGTCTTTCAGCTCCAGGCTGGGCTGGTTGCCGCTTTCGAGCGAGACGAACGCGGCGATGGCCTGGCCTTTCAGCTCGTCGGGCCGGCCCACGACCGCCGCCTCGGCAACCTTGGGATGCGCAACGAGCGCCGACTCGACTTCCATGGTGCCTAGCCGGTGGCCGCTCACGTTGATCACGTCGTCCACGCGGCCCATCAGCCAGAAATATCCGTCGGCGTCCTTGCGCGCGCCGTCGCCGGTAAAGTAGCAGCCGGGAACGTCGCTCCAGTAGGTTCTTTTGAAGCGCTCAGGGTCTCCATAGACCGTGCGCGCCATCGAGGGCCAAG
>JASHTH010000520.1 GCA_030040655.1 Acidobacteriaceae bacterium
CATAGGGCACTGTGTCATAGCTCGAAAGAGGAATTCTGAAATCGCTCGAACGGTCGGCGCGCTTTGGGGCGGCGCGATAGACAATGGCAATCGATGAAGAAGTCTCGAATGGAATGAGGCTTTGCCGATGCTTCCGCGCTCTCCCTTGCCGACTCTCCCCGGGCTAATGGCAGACCGATGCGATGAATCGGCGGACCACCTTGTCAGCATCGAGCTGCGCGTCGTCGCGCTGGAGGCGGAGCTCGCCCGATCGCAGCGACTCGTCTGTCATCTCCTCGAAAAGAATGAGCGTCTTCGCTTGCGGTTGAGGAGCCACGACCAACAACTCGAGGGTTGGGTTCGCTGCATTGGCGTATGAAACCTACGGCAAAACCAGAGAAGGTGTGTCCTCTTGAGTGTTCTTCAGGGTCGCCGCTCCTTGAGGTCCCACCCCAACGACAAGGACCTGTTGTTGGGGCCCCGGGGTCGCGTCGACTTGAATGTCGTGGCTTCGGGCTACAGCATCTCTGGTTTTGCTTTAGACCGATCTCAATCCTGCGGAAACTCCAGCCGGTGACGTCCAAAGAGCACCGCGTCGACCGACCAGACACCGGGACCCAGCATCGCGATCGACAGAGCAACCGCGGCAGAGAACAGAGCATTCTCCGGACGATCTGCCCCCCAGAAGAAAATTGCGATTTCAAGCGCTGCGAGGAGGGCTCCAACAATGGGGGTCCAGAGTCCCGCGAGAAGCAGAACTCCGGCGAGGACGGCGGACGCCAGGAGCATTGTCAGGGCGGAGTGCGGTGTCCCAATCTGCGCCACGGCCTGGTAAATGACGAGGCCGCTATTGGACAGGCGCAGCAGAAGAAGACCTCTGCCGGGCCAGCCGTTCGGGAACATGGAGAAGAGTCGCTGCAGAGAGCCCCCTGGTCTTTTGGAAGATACCACTCCTACGGATTGTGAGCATCTTCCAAAAGGGGGGACGTCGGCACTACTCTTTGGGACGATAAACGGCTACAGACTGATGATTCCTCGTTTCAGGGCGATCGTGACGGCGTGGGTTCGATCGTTCGCACCCAGTTTCGACAGGATATTCCTGACATGGGCTTTGACAGTGTCCTCCGTGACTGCGAGGCGATCGGCGACAATCTTGTTTGCATTTCCCTCGGCAATCAATTGCAAGACATCGATCTCGCGCAGAGTGAGCAAGCTGTCTGTCGCGTGATCGGCAACCTGCATCGCCACTTCCGGCGCGATGCGTTTCCGGCCGGCATAAACAGAGCGGATCGTGTCCAGCAGCTCTTTGCGCAGCGATCCCTTCAGCAAATAGCCCTTGGCTCCAGCCTTTAACGCCCGGGCAATGAGAGCGTCTCCGCTGTAGGTGGTGAGCACGACGATCCTGGCATCAGGAAACTCGCGAATAATCTCCGTCATCGCATCGATCCCATCCATATCGGGCATGCGCAGATCCATCAACGTAACGTCGGGGCGATGCTCTCGAAATCTGTCGATGGCCTCGCGGCCGCTCGATGCTTCGGCAACAACCCGCATGTCAGCTTGGCTGTTTACGAGCGATGCGATGCCGTCCCGAAGCAGGGCGTGGTCGTCTACGGCGAGAATGCGAATCGAATCGGAATGGATGCTCATACCTTGATCCTCCGGCGAAAACGTGCGAGGAACTTCACCGGAGATGAGAGATACGCAATCTCACCTGGTACGGTCAGTTCGACTTCGGTTCCGGCTCCTGGCTTGCTCCAGAACGTCAGCTCTGCTCCGAGCCGCGCCGCGCGTTCGCGCATCCCGATCAATCCCCAGTGTCCCGCGCGCGCCCCGCTGCCGAGAACAGCCGGCTCAATCCCCACCCCATCGTCGCGGAAGGAAAGACAAAGCTGCGTTTCCCGGAAGGAAAGTTCTATCTCCACGTGGTTGGCCTGTGCATGTTGCAACGAATTCCGTAGCGACTCGCGAGCGATCCGGCAGATTTCCGCCATCACATATTCACGCAACGGCTGTTCAGAGCCCTCCGCGACAATCGAGCAGATTGGCCGGGATTGTGGATCGTGCGGAAACTCCCTTTGCACCGCTTCCAGCACGGATGCGAGAGCCCCGCTCAGATTCGAATGAGGTGTTGGCGAAGATCGGATGTTCTGAATCGCTTCCCGGCTTTCGGCCAGCGCGTCGTCCGCCCGATTCAGCGCATCGTCCAGCAGCGCCTTTGCCTCAACCGGCCGTGCGGGAAGCATGCTGTCTACGGTCTGGAAGCGCAGCATCAAGCCATGGAAACTCTGCAACAGCGTGTCGTGGAGTTCCTGGGCTATGCGCGTTCGTTCTGCCAGCCGTTCCTGGAATCGGGCGCTCATTTGCCGGGAAAGCCTGATCATGCGCAAATGAAACAGGAGCAATCCCGTTAGTCCAACGGCGAACACGGAGATAGCCCGGAACCACCACGTTTGCCAAAACACCGGATCAATCGTGAATGTGGCATCGCTTTCCGCGCCGTTCCACAGCAAGCCTTCCCTGGAAGCCATGACATGAAAGCGATATGTACCCGCGCCAAGATCGCTGTAGCTCACCTGCCGTATCTGAATTGGGTCGCTCCATTCCTGATCTGCTCCCTCCAGCCGATAGCGATACCAGATTCGATCTGGCGACTCCAGCGAAGCCCCGGAAAAATGAATGGTCACGTTCCGGGTACCGGCGGGAATGCGGAGAGAATCACCGGGCCGAAACGTAGTCCTCGCAGCGGCAATCGACTCGATTCGAACCCGGATGGGACGCCCTTGGCGGAGTGTGATCTGCGGATCCGCGCAGGCGATTCCATTCTGAACCGAGACCCAGATTCTGCCCTGCGCGTCGGTTATGATGGGCCGGTCGCGCCTGACCCCCTGTGCGCCCATCAGGCCGTCCAATTCCCCAAAAACCTCTACGTCGCTCTCGTGAAGAGAGCCGGCGATGAGGCGTTCACGGTTCACTCGAATCACGCGATCCGTACTCGAGAACCAAAGGAATCCGAGGTCGTCTTCTGCAATCCCGAAGATCTGATCGCGAAGCTGGTCGGGCAAATGATTCGGTACGACAACTCTTCCGCCTGAAACATAGGCCGGCCCGGAAGCGGTGACGATCCAAAGCAAGTGCTTTGAATCTTCAAAACAATTCCTGACATCGGACGAGGGTAATCCGTCGGCAGTTGACCCGTGCGACCAGCGCCCATTGCGAAACGCGTTGAGTCCCGCCGAAGTGCCTACCCAGACGGTTCCGTCGTATCCCTCGACGATGGAATTGATGGAGTTTGAACTCAGCCCATTGGACATGGAGTAGGTCGCAAAGATGCCGTTCTTCAGCCGGGATAACCCGCCGCTGACAGTCCCGGCCCAGACAGCGCCGTCGCGGCCGACATAAGTTGTGTACACGGTGTTCTGGGCCAATCCGCCTGCCCGCACATAGGTCTGCGCCGATAGATCGTTCCCGCTGCGAGTGATTCGAGTCAGGCCGCCGCTTTGCCGCCCGACCCAAATATCGTTTCCCCCGCCGCTGATCGAATAGACAACGTCACGGTCTAGGCCGGCCAAGCGAATGCGCTCGAGCCGGCCACGGTCAAGACAGTAGAGCCCGCCGGAGACAGGCGCGAACCAGATTCGTCCCTCGATATCGGCATACAGCGCACCTCCATTGGAATCGGGTAGGCGTGCCTGCGTCGCGTAGGTTGTAAACAGACCGTCTTCGAGCAACTCCAGCCCCTCCGGACCTCCGAACCAGAGGTTGCCATCGTGGTCCCCAAAGACCGCGGTAACCTCTGCCGTTTTCCTGCCGGAGCCGGGCAGCAAGGAGAAGTCTCCACTCGCGGTGACCCGCACCAGACCGCGACTGCTCGCAGCCCACAGATTGCCCGCCACATCCTCGGCCAAGTCAAGTATCTGGATCTTGTTGTTCCATTCAGGTGGCGCGATATGAATGTCCCCACGTGCGGATCGAAACCGCAAGCCGTGGTCAGTGCCGGCCCACAATCCGCCATTGTTCGCCGCTGCCAGCGCATTGATCTTGTCATTTCCCAGGTTGAAAGTGGTGCCGGAAACTGGTTTTCTGTTCGAGATGACCAGCAATCCGTTGTCGCGCGTCCCCAGCCAGATTCTGCCATCCAGTGTTTCGGCCATAGAAGTGACCGTGCCCGCCGCTTCTGTTGGATCGGCCACCGTTTCGAACTTGCCGTGCCAATACCGCATTGAACCGCTACTCAATTCCGAGAACAACGAGAACAATACGCCGCCGTGACCATCGGCGGCCATGGCCGTGATGGTAGACACGGGAAGGCCACCGCTCGCAAACGCATTCCTAAACTGGCCGTCTCGATACAGCAGCATCTGTGGCCCTTCCGGACGGATCCACAGGTTGCCATCGGAGTCTTCCACCAGGCCGCGCACCGGGCCGATGGCCGGCTGGTCGGCCAGCGGCCGCTGAATCAGCGCGAACTTCTCTCCATCGAATCGCACCAGTCCGCGATCGGTGCCCAGCCACAAATATCCGTCGCGAGACTGGCAGATCGCGTAGATCGTCCCGCCCACAAAGCCCTTGTCCCTCCCCCATTCATTGTGCACGTACTGCGAAAGCGATTTGGCTGGATCGAGCGCCCAGCTTCCTCCCATCCAACATGCGAATGTGAGACCTGCTACGACGCATCGAAACAGCCTCGCCGCGCGCGGATCGTCACGGAAGATACTCAAACTTCTCAATGACCACCTCGGCAGGCGGCTGCGAAGGATGCCCGGAATGCCGGAAATCATAGATGTTCATGCGTACCGTTTCCTTGGCTGGAACCGGAACACCCGATGAGAAAATGTGCGTAACCGCCGGCCGTGCATTCGGTCCGCGTACGGATCCAATTTCCGACTGGAACGTAACCCGCCCCGGTTCCCAATGGAACGAGTGCGTTACCATGCCCGCCGGGGATTCGAATCGAAACACATTTTCAGGGACGTAGTACGGCTGAATGACGTATTGCGCATCGTTCCGTTTTGGATCGCCCCACCGGCTCAGCTCAACGTCCATCTCATTGGCAAACGGTTCGGCGCCGGCGTCATCGTAGGTCAGCAAACTCACCACCGCGGATGGCGGCAGGTGCGCAGTGTCCTGAACGACAAATCGATAGGTTCCATATCCTAGACTACGCGTGAGACTGACCTCTGCGCAGGTCCAGCGCCCTTCTCGCTCCGCTGTCCGCAGGTGAAGAGCCCCCCTTTCATCTATCGATACGTTCGCAGGATCATATGCGTTCGGCTCGCCCCCGCGATCGCTACCGACGGATCGGGCGGTCCAGTCATAGCCGCTGAAGTGGATCGTCACTACGGTGACGGGAGCGACCGGTTTTCCCGGAGCGCTTGCAACCGCCAAAACGCCATTTCCAATTGAGGGAAGCATCGGCATCCTGGCCGGCGGAATATATTTCGCATCCACCAGCAACGCGGCATAATCCGTGCCGAGATGGGTGGAGTTCTTCCAACTGCCATCGGGAAGTATGTTCGTTGTCGTGCTGTCCGCAAAGGGCTGAACCCACCAAGCGCCGCTACGTGCGTAAAGCACGATGTGCTGGCCTGCTTTGGTGTTCTTGACCGTCCCTTCGATGTAATCGAGTTTCTCCGGCCCTCCTGGGCTCGCATCGGGAACGCGCGTGATCTTCACCTCCGGCGCCCGCTGCAGCTCGGAGTGGCAACCCACCTCAACTGCACTCGTTGCGACACACGCGGCGACCAAAACCTGTCGGATTCGCGAGACGGGGATAAACTCTTTCATGGCTTCAATACGTTCCGCCACGAGCGTTTCTGTTCCGGGAATATCTGGCCCTGATCCGGGTGAGCGGGGAATCTGCGATCAGAATCATCTTATAACCGACAACTCCAGAATGCACTGGACAGCCTCCGGCAACCGCTTTCCGGGATGTGCCGGGGGAACGAATCAGCCTCGTTCTGAACGATTGAAGAGGTTCTTTATCTTCTTAATTTGAGTGGCCGGATCATCCACATTCGACCCGGAGCCTAGAGTGTGTATCGAAGTAATCATGTTTGTTTATTCAGAAGTAATATCCATTGGACCCGCGGGCTTTTCACCGGGCTGCTGGCCTCGACCGGAAGTCATCGAGCGGCTGAGCGCGCGCATGGAAAGTTCGATACGATTG
>JASHTH010000521.1 GCA_030040655.1 Acidobacteriaceae bacterium
AGAACAATCAAAAACAAAGGACTTGTTCGGCACGGCTAAAGCCGTGCCCTTTCAAAACCGCTCGCAGAGCGAGTTTTTCCGCAACCTCTAAAGTCGTGCCCTGTTACAAAGCTCGACCTGACCAGAGCTCCCTTACAGCAATCTATCGGCTAACGGCTACCTTGGTGCCGCAGTCATCGTGGATGGCTGTTGGAGCCAAGGCGATTGTGTGAAATTTGCATTTTGCGGCGACGCTGCCGGCGATGATGAACGCCGCGCCGCTGAAGGCGAGGGTATCGGCGACGTAGTCCAGCGTGCCGCTGATGGCGATGGAGGGGTGCAGAATTTCCATCGGCAGATAAACGCTCGCTGTGAGGAACAAGTAGAGAACGCCGAGGACGACGCCCGCGGAGTGAGCGGTCTTATTGAAGAAGAGACCTACACCACATACGAGGAGTATCGCACCGCTGATCCAGGCGATCGCGGCCTGTGCGGGGAACCGGGCGGGCATTTCGAGCTCGAGCGGCACGCCGGGAGCGAATTGGGGATGCAGGAAGTGCTCGACGCCGTAGAAGATCATGGCGATGGCGAAGAAGATGCGCGCGGCCAGAGCTACTCGGCGCGCGAGGCGCTCGTAGCGGTCGGCATTGAGGGTTGCAGCGAGGGCCAGCGCGCCGGCGCAGAGCGAGCCGTCGCGAAAGAAGAGGGCTATCGCAAAGCGGTTGGTCGGCTCCTGAAAAACGTCGGGGATGTAGATCAACGCCACAAAAAGAAACATCATGAGGCCGAGGAGCGGGGCGGCGATGCGCGCGAGCCTGCCGGTAATGAGGCTGAGCGCGGCTGCGATGTTGGCGACGCCGACCAGATAAAGCCAGAAAGCGTGAGCCGGCAGCCACGCCGGGACGGCCTGAACGACGACGCTATGCTCGGAGAAGTGCTGCATGCCGAAGACGGCGTAGGGAACGGCGAAAAAGAGCGGGCCGAAGGAGATGAGGCGGTCGGCGACCGGCGTTGAACTGGGCGGCAATGTGCGCCATTGGCGGAGGGTAAGGAACAGCCCGATCGCGAAGAGGAGAATGGCGACGAGATGGAGCAGAAGCGACGCAGTCATCGTGAGCCTGCGAGTTGGAGACGAGCGCGGCTCAAGGTGAGCCATTGTCATGAGGCGGGCAGGGCGAAGAGATGTGCAATGGCCACTTTGGCGGGATCGGGCATGGCCAGTGGCGCGAAGAATCGGTTCTATACAGATTGAAGGAGCTCGAAGTATCTTTCGCGGCTCATGCTCGCCGTACGAAGCAGATTCTTAATAATAATGAAGACCGGCACCTTGTGGTACGTGGGAATCACCAGGGGGCGAAGAACGTCCGGACGAGTGTAGATGAGGTGGTCGCCTCGCTGGCGGTCGAAAACGAAGCCATCGCGCTCGAAGAGCTTAATAAGTGCGGAATAGTGAACGGGCCGAATTGAAGGCATTACACCGTGACCTTCTCGCGGTCGAGTGCAACAAACTCGGGTGGCTCCCAGGAATCGCCATTCTTCTTGTAGCCCGCCTCCTCGAGAAGCAACTCCAGTGCGCCCCTGGCTGCGCTCGATTCGACAAAGCCGGCAACCGCATCGCGGATGTTCTTGCGGGCGTCATCGCTGGTTCCGCCGCAGCTCGACAGGTCGAGCTCGGGGACGTAGGCGACGTAGGTGTTGCCTTCTTTGAAGGTATGCACGGTGTAGGCGATGTTTTGCATCCGAGCGGTCTCAAGACATTATCGCACCATTTCGCCAACTTCAGGCGAAAGCGCGGCGCGCTCGACGAGGGAAAATTGCGGACCGCTTTGGTTCATCCGATGTAGAATTGGCTCAACTTAGAAGCCACTGTCGAGGCCCGGCTTACCGAAGGCGAAATGATTCCTGTTTCGGTTTTGTGGAGTAGCAAGCATGCGCCTGTGCCATTGCCTTTTTCGCCGAGTGCGAATCGCCCCTCTTACATGCCTAGTGATCGCGGCATTGATATTTCAAGCCTGCTGTGCCGCCACGCAACAGACCGAGCAATCTGAGGATTCAGCGAAGGCGGCTCGAACAAAGGCTGAAGCTGGGGACGCTGCGGCACAATTCCGTCTCGGCCTGCAATACCTGACGGGCGCTGGAGTACCTGGAGACCCGAAGACAGCGGCAACGTGGTTCCAAAAGGCGGCTGACCAGGGGAACGCAGATGCGCAGAACGCCCTTGGCGCTCTGTACGAGGCTGGCGAGGGAGTTCCTGAAGATAAGGGCGAGGCCGCTAAGTGGTTTCGCAAGTCGGCTGAGCAGGGCTACGCGGCTGCTCAATACCGGCTTGGACGGCTTTATCTTATCGGAGCAGGTGTCCCCAAAGACTGGAAAGAAACGGAAAGATGGTATCGAAAATCCGCTGAGGGCGGCTATCCCGATGCTGAGTATGCGCTCGGAGTTTTCTATAAAACAGGCTTTCAGGTTCCGAAAGACCAAATGCAGGCCTTAGATTGGTTTCGAAAGGCCGCCGAAGAGGGTAATGCAGATGCGCAATTCAGCCTCGGAGACGCGTACTTTAAGGGCCAGGGAGTTAAGGTCGACCTAAAAGAAGCTGCTAACTGGTACATCAAGGCATCCGAGCAAGGAAACGCAGATGCGCAGACAATCCTAGGCGTTATGTATTCGTTAGGTAAAGGCGTGCCGAAGGACAACGCTAAGGCGTATATGTGGGAGAATCTGGCGGCGGTATCGAGCGAACAGGCGCGTTCCATGCGTGAGAACTTCGAGAAGTTCATGACGCCAGCAGAGATTACCGAGGGCCAGCGTTTAGCGAGTGAGTGGCTCGGTGCACATCCGAAATCGGACGAGTAACGAGTCAGTCAAAGCCCTCGTGGAGGAGACTCGTGGACACGAATATCAAGGTCACCCTCCAGCATTCCGCCCACGCGATGCAGGGATTCAAACGGGAGTTCGGGGTGGAATTGAGCGATTCGCGGCTCTGCGAGATTTACGTTGCGCTACAATTTGGTCTGCCACTTCCAAGTTCTGGCAATCGGCCAGGATGTGACCTGCAGGGTTGTGATGGAACGCGCTACCAGGTGAAGTGCAGAAAAGCTGAGACTCAGAACCTCGACTTTAACAACTTCGACTTCGACTTTGCGGTCCTCGTTAACCTGTCGGACGACTATCTCCCTTTGGGGATGTGGATGCTAGGGGTGGACAGGGCACGCCCACTCGCAACTGAGCGCGGTAAGTTCCGGAAATTTCAAATCGTGCAGAGCATATTCAAGGGCGCCGCCGATCCCGTCGACATTGCGGACCTCAAAGCATCTCTCGTTGGCGCGAGCGCTTAGCACGGGCGGGAGCGCCCGATCCGTGAAATGGACGGCCGCTCCTACTGCAGCGCCGACATCAGCGAGTCGAGCGCGGCCTTGGGCGGACGCGTGAGTGATTCGGGCAGCGTGGCTAGCGGCTCATCGACTACGTTGAGCAGGTCGATGAAGGTCGGCTTGGTGGTATCGATGTAGAAGACGCCGGTGAGCA
>JASHTH010000522.1 GCA_030040655.1 Acidobacteriaceae bacterium
ACTGGTCGCGCAGTCGGAAGAGATCTTCGAACTGGGGCGCGATTGGGAGCTGATCGTCGTCGACGATCACTCGACCGATCGCACGGCGGCGATCGCGCGCAGCTTTTCCGGCGTGACGCTGCTGCCAGCTGCGGCCCTGGAAAAGGGCTGGACGGGAAAGAACAATGCCATCTGGACCGCGGCCCGGCGGGCGCGGGGCAGATGGCTGCTGTTCACCGATGCCGACACCGTTCATGAGCCGGGCGATTTGCGCCGCGCCATTCACGAAGCGACACGGCACAAGGCGGGCGTGCTGAGTTATTCGCCGCGGCAGATTGTCAGCGGCTGGATGCAGCGCGCGATGATGCCCCTGGTGTTTTGCGAGCTGGCGCTGGCCTACCCGCCGGCCAAGGTCAGCGATCCCAGCCAGCGCATTGCCGCGGCCAACGGGCAGTTCCTGCTCATCGAGCGCGAGGCCTATCGCAAGCTGGGTGGCCACGCCGGCGTCTGCGACGAGATTCTCGAAGATGTGGAGCTCGCTTTTCTGGCCAAGAAGCGGCGCGTCGGTTTGTGGTTCCGCTATGCCGAGGATGCGGTGTCGGCGCGCATGTATCGCTCCGCGGCGGCCATGATCGAAGGCTGGACGAAAAACCTGGCGCTGCTGTTCGACAACACGCTGGCTATGGCCATTTGGCGCCTGCTCGACATCGCGTTGCTCGTGGGGCTGCCGTGGTCGGCCATCGAGCTGTGGAATGCTCATTTCACTACCCACGCGCTGGCATGGCTGGGCGCAGGATGGGTGCTGGCACTGCTCTGGGTCCGCAATCTTTTTCGCTTCTACGGACGCGTGGCCAAATCCAATTTCTCATTCCTCGATTGCGCCATTTCGCCGCTGGGCCTGCCGCTCTTTGTCGCCGTGCTCTATCGGAGCTGGTTTCAGCACCGCATCCTCAAGCGAGTAAGCTGGAAGGGCAGATCGTATGCGTCGTGAAGCGGACGTTTGCCGGCTGAAGCCCGCGAAGAAAATCAAAATAGCGCGCTTGTTCGGCACGCCTGAAGATCGCCCCTACAAGCAATAGCGGCTTGTTGGGGACCCCGAGAAACGGTTCCTTGCAAAGCCAGCCAAGTGTTCCCAATGGATGCTCCAATGAACCTTCGAAGCCGATTGCCGCATCTCCTTGAGAGCAGATTGCAGGGGAGAAGATGATTTTTCTGACTCGCCGGGCCACCTTTTCCGCCGCGCACTACTACTGGAACGACGTCTGGCCCGCGGAAAAGAACGAGCAGGTCTTTGGCCGCTGCGCCAACCGCAACGGGCATGGGCACAATTACACTCTCGAGGTCACCGTCGGCGGCGATCCTGATCCGGTGACCGGCTTCGTGATCGATCTGAAATGGCTCAAGGATGTGATGGAGCGCGAGGTCCTCGCGGCCTGGGATCACCGCCATCTGAACCTCGAAGCGCCCGATTTTGCCGCGGGAAAGCTGATCCCCACTGCGGAAAACCTGGCCATCGCTGCCTGGAAACGCCTGGAGGCGCCGGTGGCCGCAGCGGGCGGCGCACGGCTGAGCCGGGTGCGCATCTACGAGACGCCGGAGATCTTCGCCGAGTACCGAGGTGAGGCATGAGGGCGTACTTTGGCCGCCGTTATAGCTTGAGCGCCTCGCATCGCCTGCACACCGAGGCGCTCTCGGCCGGGCAAAACCGCGCGGTCTACGGCAAGTGCAACCATCCGCATGGTCACGGGCACAATTATGTGGTGGAAGTGATGGTAGGCGGTCCGGTCGATCCCGCCACAGGATTTGTAACCGATCTGACTCGTCTCGACTCCATTGTGCAGGCGCGCATCCTCGACCGCTTCGACCACCGAAATTTAAACCTGGACCCGATCTTTGCGAATCGCGTGCCGACTACGGAGAATCTCTGTAAGACGGTATTTGAAATACTGGAAGAGTCGGTCGCCCCCGCCGAAATGGTGCAGGTGCGGGTCGAAGAGACGGAGAACAACTTTTTCGAGTATTCGGGCGAATGAGATTTTCCGGGCTCGCCCGGCCTGCAAGGGACGAAGGACAAGGAAAATATGGCGCAGCCGATGGTTGTCAGCAAGGGCGTTCGCAGGGCGGTCGAGCTCGAGGAGGGTCTGGGCGAGTTCAGTACGCAGGAGCTGTACCGGGAGATTCTCAGCCGCTTGGGTGAGGATCCCAGCCGTGAAGGTCTGGCCGCAACGCCGGCTCGAGTCGAGAAGTCAATGGCTTTTCTCACCAAGGGCTACCGGGAAGACCCGGCGCAAATTCTCCGCGGCGCCCTCTTCGACGTCGATTACGACGAGATGGTGATCGTCAAGGATGTGGAGATGTTCTCGCTTTGCGAACACCACATGCTGCCCTTTTTCGGCAAGGTGCACGTGGCCTATATTCCCAAAGGTAAAGTCATCGGCCTCAGCAAGATACCGCGATTAGTCGAAGTATTTGCTCGGCGTTTGCAAGTACAGGAGCGACTCACCCGCCAAATCGCCGACGCCATTCAGGACGCCATCCGCCCGCAGGGCGTGGGAGTCATCATTGAGGCGCGGCACCTGTGCATGATGATGCGCGGCATCGAGAAGCAGCACTCGTCGACGGTCACCTCCGCCATGGTCGGCTGCTTCCGACAAAAAGAAACCCGCTCGGAGTTCCTGTCGCTGGTGCGCCAGCAGAACGGATCACTGTAAGGGTCCCGGCGATTCGACTACAGTAACCGAGTGAACGGACTCCTCGTCATCGACAAACCTGCGGGAATCACCAGCCACGACGTGGTGGCGCGGCTGCGGAAGATTGCCGGCGAACGCACGATCGGCCATCTGGGCACCTTGGATCCACTGGCGACCGGCGTGCTTCCGCTGTTGCTGGGCAAGTTCACCCGCCTGGCGCAGTTTTTTGCCGACTCGGAAAAAGCCTACACGGGAATCATTCGCTTCGGTTTCGCTACGGATACCTACGACGCCGAAGGCGAGCCGGTTGGGCCGTTAGTTGAGCCCGATCTGGCGCTCGACCAAATCCGTGCGGCAGCGGCGCGATTTCACGGCGAGATCGAGCAGACGCCGCCGCCGTTCTCGGCCAAAAAGATCGGCGGCAAACCCGCCTACAAGTTGGCACGCGCCGGCAAGCCGGTGGGACTCAGGCCGGCTCTGGTCCGTATTGCTTCCTTTGAAATCACCACCCTCAAGGGTGCGGAGGCCAGCTTCGAAATCGCCGTCAGCGCAGGCGGTTACGTGCGCTCGATCGCGCATGAACTGGGTAAGGATCTGGGATGTGGAGCCTACCTTAGCAGCCTGCGGAGGATACGAGCAGGCGCGTTCACGCTGGAGCAGTCGCACACGCTCGAGGAGTTGGAACCGCTGTCAGGCAGCGTAGAGAAACTCGAAGCGCTCTGCGTGCATCCGCGGAGTATTCTGCCCGAGATGCCGTCGGTGACCGCCGACGAGCAGGCCCTGTCGCGGTTGCGCAACGGCGCGCAGGCCAATCTGCCTGAGTTTTCTCGCGCGTCCCTGGTCAAGGTCTTCGCCAGCCAGCGCGAGCTGGTAGGAATTGCCAAGCGTGTGGTGGGAACGCTGTTTCAGCCGGTGACGGTGCTGAGTGGACAGTGAATCCTTCTGAGTGAACAGGGAACAGGGGACCGAGGGACCGAGGGACCAAGGGAACCAGAAAGCACGGAGAGGCCGCCGTTTCTGCATCTCATCTCGGTCCCTTGGTCACTTGTTCCCTAGTTCACTGTTTTCTCAGTAGTGGCCGCAGCGCCGGATACAGCGTGTCGGCGATGATCTCGGCGCCTTTGGCCGTAGGGTGAATGCCGTCGTCCTGAATGGTGCCGGGAACGTGGATGAGATCCTTATAGAGCATGGGAATGACGGCGGTCTTGTGCTCGGCAGCGAGATCGCTAAAGACCGCGTCAAAGGAGCGGATGTAGTCGATGCCGTAGTTAGGCGGGAGCGTGATGCCGGCGACAAGGACTTTGATGTTCGCATCCTGGAGGCTGGTGATGACGGTGTCGAGGTTATGCCGGGTCTGTTCGATCGGCAGTCCGCGCAGACCGTCGTTGCCGCCGAACTCGACAATGACGATGTCGGGAT
>JASHTH010000064.1 GCA_030040655.1 Acidobacteriaceae bacterium
GCCGCCGGCAAAATTACTGCGGAGTATTGCTGCTGGTGCCGGTGGACGAGGCGCCGGGGTTCGTCGTCGACGCCGATCCGAAATATCCCGACGTGCCCTCGATGACCAGCGGTTGCTCCGGCTTCGTGCTCTGCTGTACCGTCTCCACCGGCAAGCTCGGGGGCGCCGCCGCGCTGTTTTCGCCCGGTGTCTTCGGCTCCGTTGTATTCATCGGAATGCCCGAATTGGGCGGCAGGAACTTGTTCGGGTACTTGATTTCCGGCCTAGCGGCCGTGGCCTCGATCGGCTTTACGACCTCCGGCGTCACCAACACGAGCAGTTCCGTATCCGTTTTGGTGACCTGCGTCGATTGAAAGAACTTGCCGAGAATCGGGATATCCCCAAGGAAAGGGATCTTCTCAAACGACTCGGTGTCGCGCTTATCCAGCAGCCCGCCGATCACGAAGCTCTGACCGTCGGCCAGCTCGACCTCGGTGTTCACTTTGCGCGTGCTGATGGCGGGAACTTCAAACCCGCTCAATTCGATCGCGTTGCTGAAGTCCAGTGTGCTGACCTCAGGGGCGACCTGAAGGCGAATCGTTCCCCGCGGGGTGACCGTCGCGATGAAATTCAACCGGACGCCGTACTCCTTGAATTGGATCGTGACCGTAGCCGGCGTTCCTGCGCCGCCTCCCTGGACTACCGGATAGGGATATTCGCCGCCGGCCAGGAAACTGGCTTCCTTTCCATTTTGCGCAACGATGTTCGGTTCAGAGAGAATCTGCACCACATTCTTCTGGATGAGCGCCTCGATGGTCGCTCCCAGGTTCAAGCCGGGGTAGAACGCGAAGAGATTCAGCTCGTTGTTGGTGCTGATCGTGATGGGCTGCCCCGGGTTGGCGGTGATCACCGGAGGAGAGAATTGGCCGGTCGAAACCTGGCCGACCGTATTTCCGAAGCCGGTGCTGAAGATGTTAATGCCCAACTGCTTCTCGCGGCTGCGATCGAGGCTGCAAAAGCGCACCTTGAGAAGAACCTGCGGATCGTCGGCGGGAACATCGACATAAAGAAGATTGACGACTTTCCCTGCGCTGGAAGCGATCTTCATCGCGCGGTCCGAGGCGGCCAGATCCTTGACGGTGCCGCGAAGGAAGATCATGCCGTTCTCGGCGCTCACCTTCATCGTCTGTCCGGGGAACTCCACGCGCAGTTCGCGGCGAACCGCTTCGAGGCTCTCGCTGGTTGCCGTGGCGCTGGCGCGAACCGAGACGTTAAAGAACTGGCGGCCGCCGGCAGTATCCCAGATAATCAAACTGGTTTCGCCTGGCGCCTTGCCATCCACCATGATTTCCGTCGGGCTGATGGCGTCGGCTTCGGCCACGTCGCCCAGGCCGATGGCGACCCGCGATACCGGTCTCGCCGTGTCCACCAGCACGGACTTTCCCACGGCAACCGAGAGCTCATTGGCAGAATCCTGGCTGGGCGTGGCAGGTACTCCGGATTGAGCCTGCAGGCACAACGCAGCACAGGCAATGAACGACAAAGCGGTCAGATTTCCTACTCGAGAAATGCCAGCCTTTGCTCTCACTGTTTTGCCTCGGGGGTACCAAATTGGGCCTCGCTCCGCTTTCCGCCATTGATGATCTCGATGGAGAACGGCTTCGGCTTGGGAGCGGGTTTGCGAGCCGCGGCCACAGGCTTCGGTTTGGGTGCGCCCTCAAAGAGATTGGCCATGGCCGTGGTGGGAACCTGCGCCACGGCTGTGTCCAGCGGGTTGCGCAGGACAAGCTGGATGCGCGTCTGCCCGTTGCTGGCCAGGCTGAGAACCTCGGCCTGATCCGGCGTCACCAGCAGATTGACCACTTGCACCTGTTGGGGTTTGCCATCGGGTGTGTGTTCTATATCCGTACCGGCTGAAAGCACATCGATGTTCTGAAGGATGGTCTTCACTTCGGTCCCCTCGGCGGCAACGGCCTGATTCCCGGGAGGGACACCGGAGACGAGAACATCGACGTGCATGCCCGGGGTGACGAATCCGGCCACGCCCACCACTTCATCTACTCGGACGGCGCAGGCACGCATGCCTGGAGGGATGGTGGCCGCGAGTCCGCCCCCGGAGCCCGGAGCGGCCAGCCGGCTATCGAGGATCGGCTCTCCCTGATAGATGTCGGAAACCACGCCCCGGCCGATCGCATTCTTGGGATCGAGGATCACGCCCTTGGGAAGCGGTCCCGCAAGCTCGGCCGTGGTCAGGTTGCTGGCCGTCAGCACGGTGCCTAGCTTGATATCCGCGGCCGCCGCCACTACGCGGGTGGTTGCCGGCTGGCGCGCCGCGCCCAGGCGACTGCCCAGGAGGCGCCAAATCAGGTAAGTGCATCCGCTGGCGATGAGAAAGGCAACGAGAAGAATGGCGACGAGTCTTCGATTCATCGGGGGACCTGCTTGAGCTGGCTCGCGAGCCAGCCTCGTGTTTCCTTTTCTGCCTGCAAACCTTGTGCCAGCTGAGACGATATCGGCATCGTCTCGCAAATTTTTCACTGGCTATACGTTTGGCGGGCGTAAACGCGTGTTCAGTTTATTCCCGAAATGATGAGCCAACAGCGCGGAAAAGCTCTGAATTGATCGCGAGGTATCAAGAGAGCTATTGGAGAGCGAAGCTCCTATTTTGGGAAACTTTTGGGAAGATTATAATCGCGTTTCCCAAATGCTGTCATGCTCTTTGTGGCATGCTACTTGCGTGGCGCGATCCGCGAAACCCAATAACCATGCGGGTTTGGCGAACATATGGTACTTTTGTAAGGCGGCCTACAACAAAAGTGTGATTCCTACGCGTCTGCAACAGGGTTCGGATGGATAAGATGCAGAGGAGATCGTTTGCGGCGCCGGATCCGAGGACTGCTCGGCAACCATCACTCGACAGGCGCGGGGCGAGGAATTCTGAGCACCCGAAGATGTTGTCTCAATACACATAGCACGAAACTGCGCGAGGAAGAGAATCCAATCCCCAATGAGTTCCTCTGCGACGATCACGCTCTTTTCCGAACGCCCGCTTTCGAGCCAGCGTCCGACCTCCTTTTTGATCTCCATCCTTGCGCATGGTTCCATGGTCGGCGTGGTATCTACGGGGCTGCTGCTTCGCCCGCAGATTATCATCCCGCCGCCCAACGAGCGCCTCGCGCTGCGGCATCTCGAGCTGCATATGCCGGATCCCGAAACGAGCCAAGCGGCCGGCGATAGCAAATTCTATCCACAAGCGAAACTACGCACGCCGTCCTCCGATCCGAGCCCGGCGCCTCGCCCTGCCGTGGCGCGCCAGGTGGCGCAACTGACACCCACGCATCAGACTCTGCTTCAGCCCAAGCTGAAGCCCCAAGTCCTGCCGGACAAGGCTCCGGTTCCCACCGTGGTTCTTTGGTCGATGGAGATTGCCCAGCCCAAGCTCGTCGTGCCGCCGCTGCCGCAGAAGACTCTCACCGCAAAGGTGCAGCCCGCCGTCGATCCGCCCAACGAAGAGCCGAACCTGGCCGACATCGACATGTCGTCGGCTGAGACGGCGACCAATCAGCCGGTCCTTCCTAGTACCACGTCTCCTCTCGTGGTTCTGACCAAGGATCCGGCGCAGGCGCCGCCGCAGACGACCTCAAAGAGTACCGCGCAGCCGACGCCGGCAACCATCGTTTCGCTCTCCGATCTGCGCAGTGAGGGGAACGTGGTGCTGCCGCCTGCCAACCAGAGCGCGTCGGCCAGTACCTCGGGCCTCCTCGCGCCGGGAAGCCCTGAGGACGTGGGAAAAGCGGACGGGAGCAGCGCGGGGCAAGGATTGGCTGCCAACGGCAAAACGTCGGCTTCGGGCGCGGCGAAAGGCGCCGGCGCGAATACCGGCGCGGATCCGCCGGCGCCCGGTGTGGGCGAGGGCAACTTCGGCTCGGTGGCAAAATATGTGCTGCCCAAGGAGGGCCAATTCGGCGTCGTCGTCGTCGGCTCCTCGCTCGAGGAGACGTATCCCGAAGCAGCGGAGCTATGGGGTGGCAGGCTGGCCTACACCGTCTATCTACACGTTGGGCTGAGAAAGAGCTGGATTCTGCAATACGCGCTGCCCGCCGATGCGGTGGTCAGCTCGGGCGGCAATGCGGCAAGAATTGCCGCGCCCTGGCCCTATACCATCGTGCGGCCGAATCTCGCTCCCGGCGCCATCACCGCCGATGCGATCATGATCCACGGCTTCATCGACAAGGCGGGAAAGTTCGCATCGCTCGCCGTTGCGTTCCCCGTGCAGTTCCAGCAGGCGGCCTTCGTGCTGAGCTCCCTGCGTCAATGGGAGTTCAGGCCGGCTTCGCAGGCCGGCCAGCCCACTGTCGTCGAAGTGCTGCTGATTATTCCCGACGAAGAAGACGAGTAGGGCTCGTTTGCCGATGCGTCGCTGAAGGATGTACACCTCGGCGGTGTTCCACATCGAGATCGAGCTCTTGGGCAGGAAGGCGACTTTCCGCAACCTTCGACGCACATCCCATACCCGGGTGGGCGCCGGTCTCTACTGCAGAATGACCTTCTCCGACGTGGCGCTGATTGGAAAGGTGATCAGTTTCAGAAGGGGCATGAAATTGAAGTTGTAACTCACCGTCACCTTCACCAGGCAGCCGGGGCTATTGGCGTTGGTCGTGCACCCGGTGGTGGTGCCATCCGGCGTCTGACCCGGCCAGACATACGAACTCGTCTCGTTGATCGTCACATTGCTTGCATTAATTCCCGGGGTCGCCAGGCTTTGCACATAGTTCTGAATGTCTGTGCTGGAGGCTGTGCAGTTGTACACCATCGTGAAGTTCGGAGGCTGCGAAGTCGAGCAGTTTGTGGGCGTGTTTTTGCTCCACGTGTGGCCGCGCACCATGGCGAAGCGCGTGCCCTGTTGCGCCGCGTAGGTGGCAAAGTGAATGGCGTACACCTCGAGCATCGAATCGAAAATCCCGAACATGATGATGATCAGAAACAGCGCAGCCAAGGAGAATTCCACCAGTTCCGTACCACCCTCTTCGCGCGCCAGGCGGAGCAGCCGTTTTAAGTCGATTCTTTTTTTCATCGCCAGCCCTCTCTCGTGCCCCTCTGACGCCGCAAACCGGCAAGAAACTACGGCAGTTTAGGAAATTATGTAGCCGAAAAGAAATCGCAAAGTCGACGCGACCGACCCGGGGTCCCCAGCGACATCTGTTCGTCGTTGGGGTGGGACCAACAGGGAGTGGCGACCTTGGGCAACGTCCAAACGGACACACGATTTCCCAAACTGCCCTAGCTGCCTGCGCTGCGCATCGACGCCGTACTGGTAAACGTCAAGGAAGACGGAACTCCGGGCCAGGGGAATAGCGTCGTATAGGTTCCTTTCACGGTTACGTTCACGCGGTATACCACGTTGAGGCTGCTGGGACACGACGACGGCGTGGTGGAGCAACTCGCGCTATAGCTGCTGCCGTCTGCGCATTCGCAACCATAGGTCGGCGTACTTACCGTCAAGGTTGACCCATAGGGCGCATCGTCCAGGGCCGCATTTTTGATGCCCGTCGTATCGGTCGGATTCTGCGACCCGTACGCGGCCGCCGCGTGGGCCGCGCCTGCGACCGCGATCGCCGAATAATAGGCCCGCCCAAAATCGACAGCGCCAAGCAGCATCAGCGCAAATGTCGGCAACATCACCCCCAGCTCAAAAAGACTACCCCCGTGTTCATCTCGCCATAAGTCGAATCCAATTCGTTTCTTCATGCGCTACTCCGCAACCGCAAAGCTCCCCAACGTCGGGCTGCTGCTGCCGCTTCCGAGGTATCCTCCGGAGCTGTTGATCTCGAAGTTCTCGCCGGAATTCACAATGATGCTATTGGCGTCGATATCCGTGTAAGTCGCGCTGCTGTTGACCGTAACGCTCGCGCCGCTATTGAGGGTAAGCGTTGCATCGGGCAGATAGATGACCCCGGTGAAATACGAAGATGACCCCGAGTCGATATCCATGCCGTTGCTGTTGGTGCTGGACTGCCAGACAAGCATCCCGGCAGTCGTGCCCGCGGTCGACGACGTGGTTGTAGGCGCCGTCAGCTGGGCCGTGCTGCCGCTGTTCAACTGCAACCCTCCGCTCGTGAAATACAATTC
>JASHTH010000523.1 GCA_030040655.1 Acidobacteriaceae bacterium
CCACCACTGCGTGCTATCGCCCGCGAGATCAGGGACGATGAGGTACGACACGATGTAGGTCAGCACGATGGAGACGATCGAGGTCAGCCACACCAGCGAGGTCAGCGGCGACTCGTAGTTCATCTCGTCGGCATTGCCGTAACGCGCCTTGGCAATGCCTTCGTTGATGAAGTACGCCACCGTGCTGGAGACCAGCATCATGACGCGCATGATGAAGATCCACACCAGCAACTGCACCTGCACGGTAGGATTGCGCACGCCCAGCAGAATAAAGGTGATGAGCGCGACGCCGGTGACGCCGTAGGTTTCGAAGCCGTCAGCCGAAGGACCAACCGAGTCGCCCGCGTTGTCGCCCGTGCAGTCGGCGATGACCCCCGGGTTGCGCGCATCGTCTTCCTTGATCTTGAAGACAATTTTCATCAGGTCGGAGCCGATGTCGGCGATCTTGGTGAAGATGCCGCCGGCGATACGCAGGGCCGCGGCGCCCAGCGACTCGCCGATCGCGAAGCCGATGAAGCAAGGGCCCGCATAATCGGCCGGGATGAACAGGAGAATAATGAGCATGATGAGCAGCTCGACCGAAATCAGCGCCATGCCGATGCTCATGCCCGCCTTCAGCGGAATCGCAAAACATGGATACGGTTTGCCGCGCAATCCGGCGAATGCCGTTCGTGAGTTGGCAAAGGTATTGACGCGAATCCCGAACCACGCCACGCCATAGCTGCCGCAAATGCCGACAATGCTGAACAGCAAGATGATCGGCAGCGTCACGCCGATCGATTTTCCCGGTACCGGCGCCAGAACGCCGAAGTAGAGCGCGATAATGACCGCGATGAAGACCCAGAGCAGCACCAGGAACTTGCCCTGCGTGACCAGATACGTTTTGCAGGTTTCATAAATCAGCTCGGACATCTCGCGCATGGTGCGATGCACCGGCAGGTTTTTCAGCTGCATGTAAATCACCAGGCCGAACAACCAGCCGCCGACGCAGAAGAGCAATCCGATGGTCAGCAGGGAATGCCCGTTCATGCCCAGAAAATTCACGCTCGACAAATCCGGCAGCACCAGGTTGGCTTCGCCTCCGCCGCCCTTTTCAGGTTGGGCGTAGACCAGCGCCGGGGCCAGAGCGGGTAGCAGCAGGCCCAGGAGAACCGCCATGGATTTGTGCTGTCGTAGGAGAAGTATCTTGGCGCCTTTTTTGAAGGCCGTGGCGATCCGCTGCATCGCTGCGTTCCCTGCGTCCGCCTCGATCGGCCGGCGGCTGAAAAAGAAGGCCACGAGGAGCGAAAAAACGCTCGCGCCCAGAAAGAAGATCGCCCAATCCTGTACCCTCACAGTTCCCCCCTGCTTGAAATGCCGGTCTCGACGGCCGGCGACACTCTACCGCCCGGGATCCAAAGACACCGGAGAAAGCCACGGGGAAGCCTATCATCCGGAGTAGCCGCTGTCGAGTGATTGCAATCACAAATTGCGGCCGGTCGTCCGAATCGGGCGCAAGGTCTTATTCGGTGCCGGTGTAGAGTACTGGCTAGGGAGATACGAATCCGCCGTATGACCCGCACCTCAACTCGGTCGCCATCGCAACCCCCGGCCACGCCCGCGCTGCTCACGCCGCGCCAGGCCGCGGCTAAGCTCGGCATCAGCTACCCGGCGCTGAAGCACTGGATCCTGGCCGGGCGCATCCGCACGGTGAAAACGCCGGGCGGCCATCATCGAGTGCCCATCGACGCGCTCGACGCCTTTCTGGCTCCGGAGCCGGCTCGCAAAGGCGCCGTTCGAATCAGCGGGCGCAACCAGCTTTCGGGAACAGTGGTGGAAGTCACGCTGGAAGGCCTGCTGGCTAAGGTGGTGCTCGCCATTGCCAGCCAGCGCGTCACCGCGATCATTACCGCCGACGCCGCGCGTGAGCTGGCGCTCAAGCCGGGAGACACCGCGATGGCGCTGATCAAGGCCACCGAAGTGATGATCGTGAGGCCGTGAAGGGCCGACGGAAAGGGCCAAGGGGCCCGCGTCCAGGGTCGGGAATAGGGAATAGGGCTATCGCGGTCTGGGAAATAATGTAGCCGCAGAATGATCGCAAAGTCGACGCGACCACCGTGGCCCCAACGACGTGTCTTCGTCGTTGGTGTGGGACCAGCAGGGAGCGGCGGCCTTGGGCAACGTCCAAACGGACACACGATTTCCGAAACCGCCCTAGTCCACATCGATGTAAATCGTGTCGCCCGGCAGCTCGACATTCAGGTTCTGCGTCTCCGGGTCGCGCACTTGTCCGTTGGGCAGCGGATGCAGCTTGAAGAGCACCAGCACATTGCGATCGGGGTCGTCGAAGGCGCGGAAGCTCGCGACCTGCTCCAGCGAATAGCGCGTATGGATGTCCTGCAGCGTACCGGGATCGATATCGTTCCATGTGGCGAACCAGGCGGGCTTGTAGTCGCCGATCTTTTCGGGCAGGTCCTGGGTGCCGAAATCGTCGCAGATGGCCGGGACATGCGCAATGAGGCTGAGCTCGTCGCTGCTGATCGAAAGCAGGAGACGATTGCCATTGGAGTGATGGTCGAGGAATGCGCTCAGGCGTCCGGCGGCGTCGACAAACGTGAATTGCGGATGCGTTGCGAAGTTGAGGGTCCACAGGCCGTTGACCGCTACGGCGATCGCCGCCGCCACCAGGGCGCACGCTCCCATGCCTGGCAAGAAACCCTCAGCGCCGAGCAGATCTCCGGCGCCCTTGGCAACCAGGAAAACGCAGAAGAACGCGGCCAGCGCATAATAGCGCGGCTGCGGATGATTTTGGTAGGCCATGAAAAAGACGCATCCGGCAACGGCCCACAATGAGGCTCCCACGACGGGATCGAGCAGAAAGGTCCGCGGCCACGCGCTCTTTCGCGCGTAGGCCGTGGCGCCGACGATGGCACATACGGCGAGAAGTCCGGCCAGCGGCGCCAGGATTCTGTCCATCCATAGGCATCCATGGACGGACCACCAAAGGCTGAGCAGCGGCCAGTACCACTGCGCCGGCTTGGGATAGCTGTTGACCCGGAAAAGGTACTTATAATCGGTCCACAGTCCGAGCCGGATCACCAGGCTCACCCAGATTCCGTAGGCGACCGCCGCGCTGGCCAGAGCGATGAGCGCGCAACGGAGTGCCGATGCACGCTCTTTCCAAAGGGCGAGCAGAATCGCCCAGGCGAGAGCGGGCAAAAGAAACAGCCCGGTCGTCTTGGTGAGGAGCATGAGAGCAAACAGCAGGCCGATGACAATGGACGCGAGGCCGCGGCGCCGAATTTGCGGCAACCGTACGGCGAGATTCAATGCAGCCAGCGTCAGCGCAGTCAGCAGCGGTTCCAGAATGGCGAGCCGGCTGAAGCAGTAAAGGAACGGGCTCGTCGCCAGCAAGGTGAGGGCCAACAGCGCCATCCAACGCGGGCCGCGGGCGCGCAACAGGAGATAGCTCAACAGCAAATTGACAAAAAAGACTGCGACGGCCAGCCCGCGCGCCGCTTGAATCGTTACGCCTGTGACAAAGAACAGGAGCCATTCGAGGAATGGCCACACGGGCAGCGCGACGGCCGGGTTGAAATCGCCCGGAAGATGCCAGCGGTCGAAGAGATGGGCGCGGATGGCGGCGTTCCCGTACCAGCCTTCGTCGGTGTACTTTGCCCAGTCGGAGATCCACGGCGAATGGTTGGGAAAATCGGCGCGCAGGTTCAGGGCGTGCAGCAGCGCGAAGGCGCCGATCAGAACAAGCCACGCAGCGTAGGCCCAGCGCCGGGTCGATTTCATCGCGGACCATCTCTCCCAGGGAGCACGATGGATCAAGGAGAAGTGTTCAAAGTATATCGCCGCGCGGCTCCGGCGACCCGCGGCGGTTCGTCACTTTGGAGGGTACAGGCCTTCATGGCCAGCGGAAAAACTCACTCCACTAGCGGCTTTGAAAGGGCGCGGCTTTAGCCATGCCGAACAAGTGCCTTCATTTCGATAGCTCTCGCGGGCTTGAGCCCGCGACAAACTGACTCCGGGCGTTTTTCCGCAGCCTGCTTCAACCCCTATGTTATTTTGCGCGGGAAGACCCGCGAGCTTTATTGATTTCTGCAAAAGACGAGTTCGGACCACGATGCGAGGCGAACCGCAGATCCTTCGACTCCATCCCGCTCCGCGGGACTTCGCTCGGGATGACAGTCGGGCATGATTGATGCAGCGATCAATAACCTCGGAAGGGGGCTAACCCTCTTGCCCATCCTGCCGGTCATTCCGGCTCTTGAGCGGCGGGCTGTATGATGGGTTTTGCTTCGCCCACGGAGAGCCTCTTCCATGCAATTAAAGCGTTTTATCTTCCACGGCGCGCCACTCGTCGTTTGCGCCGCGGCGGCCTTCGCCCAGAGCTCCGTTCCGGCCGCGGCGTGGCGCATCCCCATCGGCACGCCCGTGCCGAATCCCGGCGGACACAAGCCTGAGCTGGGCTCGTCGAACATCGACGACGGCTACTGGCAAGGCGCGCCGGTGGGAGGCATCGGCTCGGGCACGCTTTCGCGCAGCTATCGCGGATTCTTCGAGCGATGGCACCTGAAGGCCGGCACGCACAAGTATGAAAATGTTCCCGCCAACCAGTTCGCTGTTTTTGCTCAGCCCGAGGGCGGCTCGCCGGTGGCGATGGCGCTGGCGGTCGGCAAGCCGGTCAGCGGCGCCCTCGGCAGTTGGAATTGGAGCTATCCGGCGGGCGATGGCGAGTATGCCGCACTCTATCCCCGGAGCTGGTTCGCCTACGGTACAAGAGCACTGCCCGTAAAGCTCACGCTCGAGCAGTTCTCGCCCGTCTTGCCCGACAACTACAAGGAGACAAGCTATCCGGTCGCGATCTACCGGTGGACGGCCGAGAATCCATCGGCGAGGCCGCTCACCGTATCGATTCTCTTCTCGTGGACCAACATGGTCGGGTGGTTTCGCGACAGTTTGCGCAACTTCGATGGCGCCCTGAACCAGGAGAACATTGACCGTTATGTGACCGGCCAGACCGCCGCCGGGAGTGCGAGCGGCATTATCTTCGATCGCGTTCGCCAGGGACCTGTCAACGACGAGTGGGACGGCCAATTCGCCATCGCCGCTCTGCCCGGCGCCGACGCCGAAGTTACGTATCTTGCCACTTACGCAGGCATGGGCGATGGCTCGGAAGTGTGGCGGCCCTTTGCGAAAGATGGCCGCCTCCCCAACCTTGCGCCGCCGGTTGCCTCCAGCGGCGACGTCTTCGCCGGCGCTATCGCCGTGCGCTTCACGCTGGCGCCGCATGAGACGCGGCTGATTCCCATGGCGCTGAGCTGGGATCTGCCCATCGTGCAGTTCGGCGGCGGGCGCAAATGGTACCGCCATTACACGCACTTCTTCGGAACCGAAGGCACGCATGCGTGGGAGATTGCGTGCGCGGCCCTCGAGCACCAGGAGGAGTGGAGCAAGGCCATCGACGCGTGGCAGCAGCCGTTTGTGAGCGACGAGCATAAGCCCGCCTGGTATCGCGCCGAGCTCTTCAACGAGCTCTACTACATCGCCGACGGCGGGACGCTTTGGGGATATCAGCGCCGGAACGATGCGGTGCGGGCCGCAGATCCGGAACACGACAGTTTCTCTTACCTGGAATGCTTCGATTATCCCTTCTACGGCTCGCTCGATGTGCGCTTCTACGGCTCTTGGGCGCTGCTGCGCTTCTGGCCCGAGATCGAGAAGCAGGTGATGCGCGAATACACGCAGACGATCCCGGAATCGAATCCGCAGCAATACGTCTGGGGGTGGAAGAGCTTTCGCGAGCACCAGCTCGCCCAGTTCACGCGCAAGGTTCCCGGAGCGGCGCCGCACGATCTGGGCTCGCCTTATGAAGATCCGGTCGTGAATCCAAACCAGTACAACTACCAGGACGTTTCCAACTGGCGCGATCTGAATTCGAAGTACGTGCTCATGATCTGGCGCGATTACGCGCTGACGGGCGCGAAAGACGACGAGTTTCTGCGCCAAAGCTGGAGCGCCGTAAAACAGGCCATGGAGCACCTGAAGCAATACGACACCGACGGTGACGGGCTGATCGAAAACGGCGGCTTTCCCGACCAGACTTACGATGACTGGATCGCCAGCGGCGAAAGCGCCTATTCCGGCAGCTTGTACCTCGCCGCGCTCAAAGCCACGGCGCGCATCGCCGAGAAGCTCGGCGACCAGGCCACGGCCGACGAATACGACAAGCTTGCACAGCGTGCCTCCACCGCGTTTATCCGAAAGCTCTGGACCGGGGAGTACTTCCGCTATGCCGTGAAAGGCTCGGACAACGACGCCGTAATGGCCGAGCAGTTGGCCGGCCAATGGTACGCCGACCTCACCGGTCTGGGCGACCTGGTGCCGAAGAATATGCGCAAATCGGCGCTGCGCAAAATCTACGACGCCAACGTGCGCCGATTTGCCCACGGAGAGATGGGCGCGATCAACGGCATTGGGCCGGAAGGCGCGTTGCTGCATAACAACGATCAGGTCGAGGAAGTCTGGACCGGCGCGACTTTCGCCGTCGCCGGCGAGATGATCGCCGAAGGCATGACCGGCGAAGGATTCGCCACGGCCAAAGGCGTCAACAACGTGGTTTGGCGCGATCGCGGATACTTTTTCCGGACGCCGGAAGCCTACGATATTCACGGCCTCTATCGCGCCAGCATGTACATGCGCCCCTGCTCCATCTGGTCGATGGAGTACGCGCTGGAGCAGAAGTGACGTGGTGCCAGCGGATCATTTTGCAGGGTACAGGCTTCAGAGGCCGTGGAAAAGGCCTTCGGTTCGGGACAAGTGTCAGGGCACGACTTCAGTCGTGCCGCAAGCACCGCAAGATGTATGAGGGCTTTAGCCCCTGAGCGAATTTGAACCGAACCAACGCGACTTTTGTTTTGCGCGCGGGGGCGCGACCCACGACAATAACGAAATGAAATGGTTGCGAAGTGTTGCACTTGCCTTGCTCGCCGTTGCCCCGCCGGTTTCCTTTCTGAACGCCCTTGAAAAGCAGCCTTCCAGCGCCTATCGCGCGCGCCGCGTGGCCCTGGCCGGCAAGCTGCACGGCGGCGTCGCCGTATGGTTCGCGGCCGAAGAGCCGGAACTCGACTTCGATCCCTATCGCCAGGACCCGGACTTCTACTATCTGACCGGTTGGAACGAGCCGGGCGCCGCGCTGTTGATCGTCGGCGAAGCCAGCGAGCCGGTGGCGCGGCCGTATCGGGAGGTGTTGTTCCTGCCGACTCGCAATCTTCTCATAGAAAAATACACCGGGCCCAAGCTCGACGCTGCGTCTCCCGGAGTGACGCAGGCTACGGGCGTGGATGAGGTGCAGCCGATGACGGAACTGCCCGCGCAGCTCAATCGGCTGATTGCCGCCGACCGCCGGCTTGCACGAAACCTCTGGGCGCAGCCGGACAACGCGCAGGCCAAGGCGCTCCTCAGTTGGACCGGCGCGACGCTCGGCGAGGCGGGCGCGCCGCCGCCTCGCGACGTCAGTCGCCTCACGATGGAACTGCGCCAGGTGAAGGATACCGGCGAGATCGATCTGCTCAAGAAGGCCACCGAAGCCTCGATCGCCGCGCAGCGCGTGATGATGCGCTCGGTGAAGCCCGGTGTGACCGAGCGCGCCGTGGCGGGCAAGATGACCGCGGTGTGGTACGAGCACGGATGCGAGCGCGACGCCTATGCGCCCATCGTCGGCTCGGGCATCAACTCCACCACGCTGCACTACTCCGAGAACTCGCGCACCATCGAGGATGGCGACATCGTGGTCGTCGATGCGGCCTGCGAATATTCGATGTACGCCTCCGACATTACGCGCACCGTGCCCGCCAACGGGCATTTCACCCCGCGCCAGCGCGAGATCTACGACGTGGTGCTGGGCGCGCAGCAGGCGGCCGTCGACGCGTTCGTTGTCGGCAAGTCGACGATCAACGACCGCGACCGCAAAGACCCCAACTCGCTCGACACCGCGGCCTACAACTACATCGACACCCACGGCAAAGACTTGCACGGCGAGCCGCTGGGCAAGTACTGGCTGCACGGGCTCGGCCACATGGTGGGCATCGACGTGCACGATCCCGCCGATTATCCGGCCGTGCTCAAGCCGGGGATGGTCTTCACCATCGAGCCCGGTGTCTACATTCCCGAAGAGAAGCTGGGCGTGCGCATCGAGTGCGATTTTCTCGTCGCTCCCGACGGCAAGCTGATCGATCTCGACGCTGCTTTGCCGCACACCGCCGGCGAGGTGGAAGGGGCGTTGCGGGAGAAGTAAGTCGGTCTCATGATGAATCGGTCCCACCCTTTGTCTGTCCGCTCGTGCGGACAAAGAAAAGATGGGGCACCCACGAGCATCTGTAACGATGGACCCGCGCGACGAAATCGATCCTGAGCAGTTCGCGATGCTGACCGGTGCCTTTCGCGATCAGCTCCTCGCCTGCCTGGAAGAGTGCGTGCGCGGCCGGCGCGGCCTGTTTGCGGGCAACGCAACCGCCGAGGAGAACTTCGGCTGGCCTGAAGCCGAGCGCCTGCGCGAACTGGCCACTGCACTGCAGCCGATTCTCGCCCAGGCCGGCGAGCGCGACGCGCTTTGCGATGAGTTTCTCGATCTGTGCACCATTCACGGCGAGAGCGATCCCGGCGAGCGCCGGCTGGCGCGCGCGTTTCTCGACCGGATCGAAAAGGGCGAAGTGGGGACGGCGGCAGAAAGCGAGAAGAAGCCGTGGTAATCCTCCGCACGTTCCTGGCGCTGCTGGCAGGTTTCCTCACCATGTCCGTGCTGGTTGGAGCGGTCACGGCCCTGCTCGCGCGTTTTGCGCCGGCGTGGATTGGCAACGAGGGGAATCCGCGGCCGGCATACGTTGCCGTCAACCTCTCCTACTCGTTTCTGGCGGCCGTCGCCGGCGGCTATGTCACGGCGATCATGCCGTCGGCCAACCCGCTCATCCTGGTGCTGGCGCTGGCCATCGTCGTACTCGTGCTGGCTGCGCTGAGCGCGCTGCAATCGCGCGGCAAGCAGCCT
>JASHTH010000524.1 GCA_030040655.1 Acidobacteriaceae bacterium
GAAGGGTGAAATGTTGCCACATGCCGGGCAAGTCGATGAATCTCAAATCGACCATCTTCACGCCGGCTTCCTGGGCTAGCTTTTTCACGTCATCGGGTGTGCGCGGCATAGGCATCTCCTCTTCGATCGGGTATTCGGGTATTAGGACGGCGGTCGCCCATCGCGACGGCACAAAACTGCTTTCCAGGGGGAAAGGAGATTCTAACGCCCGTCGCTCCGGCCATTCGAGAAGTGGGGGAGAGTGCTAGAGAACTGCGGGATGCGGCCGATTGGATCTCCTTCCCGGCTCCATTCGGTACAGCCGGCACCTGTTCACAGTGGTGTATTCAGGGTAACGCGCCGAAACCGGGCGGGCATAAAGAACGCATGAGGAAATTCATGCGATTTCACGCCGGCGCGGAGCGATCAGGCTTGCGCATCGTCTCGGCCTTCCGCAGGATGGCGGATGGGCGATTCGTGCGCAGATAAGCTACACTGGAGTCGGCCCATACCGTGAGCGTCATTGAAGATACCCGAAAGCTGCTGCAGGATTTCCTGGCTCCCGAGCTGCGCGAACTCTCCGCGCGCGTGGATGCGCTGGAAGAACGGATGGATGCTCGATTCAACACCCTGGAACAGAGATTTGACGCCGCGGAGCGCCTCGCTTCCGAGCACCACGGCCAGGTGCTGCAGGCGATTGCCAGGCTCGCGGACATCTATGAGCTTCGTGAGCGGATTACCCGCATCGAGGCCCGGGAAAAGTCGAACTAGCCCCACCTGGGAGACCCCGCTCGAATAAACGACAGCATCGTCCCGTCCTTGCTCACTTTCGGGACTTCCGGGCGTGCTCAATCCATCGAACCAGAAAATCGCTGAACATCAGGATCATGTCGAAGATCCCGTCCGGAGCCGTCGCCGTCCGAGTCGGACTGTTGAGTCCCTCAAAGCCGGTGCTGTAAAGCTGGCCGAGCGCCTTTTCCGCATCCCGCACCGCGTCGGCAAATTGCCTTCGCGCGGCGCGAAGCTCGGGAACCAGTTGGGCCGCTGGAGACATTCCTCGGCCTTGAGGGCGCGACGGCAGCGAGCGCGCCAGCGTCTCGATCTTCGACTCGGCTCCCCAACACTCCTTCTTCGCCTCGCTGAGCCTCTCCAGGAGCTGGTTTGCCTCTTCCACCACCGCCGCGCTGTCGAAGTTCTTCGCCATCGAGTTCAGAGCCCTGGCGTGCGTGGCAAAGACGCTGATCTGGTTGCGCAGGCGCCGCATGGTGGCAAGCGCTCCTTTGGCTTCCAGAACCGCGAGCGTGGAATTCATGCCGCAAAGCATACCACGAGCCCATTTGCGCGGTACTCCGCTCCCGCTTCGTCCCTGCTTGGATTCGGTAGACTCCGACGAAACCCGCCTGTTCTGGAGTACTCTGTTTGCTCAAGAACAAACCACCCCGGTGAGGATCTTTATGAACGATCGCCCGATTCGACTTGCCTTGCTCCTGCCCGCCGCCCTGCTCGTGGCCACGGCGCCTTTCATCCACTGCGAAGAAGGCATGTGGACCTTCGACAACCCGCCGCTCAAGCTGCTCAAGCAAAAATACAACTTCGTCCCCACGCCGGAGTGGCTCGATCACCTGCGTCTCTCCAGCGTTCGCCTCAACGACGGCGGATCGGGCTCGTTCGTCAGCGCCAACGGTCTGCTGCTCACCAACCACCACGTGGCGCGCGGCCAGTTGCAGAAAGAGTCGACCGCAGAACACGACTATCTGCGCGACGGATTCTTCGCGGCCACGCCGGATCAGGAGATGAAGTCTCCCGACCTTGAAGTCGACGTGCTGGTGGGGACGAAGAACGTGACGGAGCGGGTGCAGAACGCCGCGAAGGGAATTGCCGACGACACCCAGGCGCTGAAGGCGCGCGACGCCGCGATCGCCGCCATTGAGAAAGAGAACAAGGACAAGACCGGCCTGCGCTCCGACGTGATTTCGCTCTACCAGGGTGGCGAGTACTGGCTCTACGAGTACAAGGAATACACCGACGTGCGGCTGGTCTTCGCTCCGGAGCAGCAAGCCGCTTTTTATGGCGGCGATCCGGATAACTTCACCTATCCCCGCTACGACATCGACATGGCTCTGTTCCGCGTCTACGACAACGGCAAGCCGCTGCACACCGAAAACTTTCTCAAGTGGAGCGCCAAGGGGGCCGATCCGGGCGAGCTGGTCTTCATCTCCGGCAATCCCGGCTCGACCGAACGCGACGACACCGTCTCCGGGTTGCTCGTGGAGCGCGATGTGGTGGGCCCGGCCGTCACCGAATACCTGCAGCATCGCCTCGCGGCCGCCCAGGCCTTCGCCGCGCAAGGACCCGAACAGGCCCGTCTCGTCGGCAGCACCATCTTTGGCCTGCAAAACTCCCTGAAAGTCTTCGAAGGCCGCGCCGAAGCGCTCGCCGACAAGGCCATCCTCGCCAAGAAGCAAGCCGAAGAGGCCGACTTCCGCGCCAAGGTCGCCGCCAATCCGGAGTGGCAAAAGGAGTACGGCGATGCCTGGGTTACGATTGCCAAGGTGGACGAGCAGATCAAGCCGGAAATCAAAGGCCAGCTCTTCCGCCGCACCGACAGCCGCTTGTTCTCCATCGCGCTCGACATCGTGCAGTACGTGGCCGAGATCAAAAAGCCGGACGGCGATCGCCTGCCGGAATACCACGAGGCCGGCCTGCAGTCGCTCAGGTTCGAAATGATGTCGCCGGCTCCCATTCCGCCCGCCACCGAAAAGCTCTACATGTCTTCGGCGCTCAAGCTGGCCGAAGATGAGCTCGGCAAAGACGACGCCTACGTGCAAGCCATTGTGCAGGGCGGAGACATCGATACGGTCGTGAACTCCATTGTCGACGGCACCAAGCTCGGCGACCCGGCGGTGCGCAAGGCGCTGCTCGATGGCGGCGAAGCAGCCGTTGCCGCTTCCACCGATCCCATGATCGAAGCGGCGCGCCGCGTCGATCCCATCGCGCGCGCCAACTACAAGCGCATCCACGACACCTACGTCAGCGTGCTCACGCCCGCCGGAGAAAAGCTCGGCAAAGCCCGCTTTCTCGTCTACGGCAAGGACGCCTATCCCGACGCCACCTTCACCCTGCGCCTGAGTTATGGAACCGTCATCGGTTATCCCTATAACGGGACCATCGCTCCGCCTTTTACGACCTTTTACGGCCTCTACGATCGCGCGGCCAGCTTTAGCAACAAGCCGCCTTTCGATCTCACCGCCAAGGAAGAAGCCGCCCGCGACCGTCTCGACCTCGCCACGCCGCTCAACTTCGTCTGCACCGGAGATATCATCGGCGGAAACTCCGGCTCGCCCGTGGTCAACCGCGAAGGCGAGCTCGTCGGCCTTGTCTTTGACGGCAACATCGAGTCGATGGCCGGAGATTTCGTCTACGACGGCTCAAAGAACCGCACCGTCGCGGTGCACTCCGCCGGAATGATCGAAGCCCTGCGCAAGATCTATGGCGCCGGGGCGCTCGCCGATGAGTTGGAGGGCAAGAACTGACGTCCTGAAACGGATCGACCTGGCGGGAGAGATCAAATGTGGGCATCCACGAGCGTCCATGGGCGCAGACTTCCAGAGGAGGACATAAAGACTGTTGCTGCGGAAACGCTCCCGGAGGGAGCGCCGAAAATAGCCCAGGGTGGAGCGGAGCGGACCCCTGGGAAGCAAGCGATCATTGAACGCCAAGCCCCGTAGGGGCGACGGAGATCAGCCGCGTCATTTCTCCGAGCGACTCGCTTGCCGCGGTGAACGACCGAATCGAAGGATCTGCGTTTCTTTCTTTCTGAAGCACGCGCAAAATCGAAACAAACTCTGGGTGCCCCATCCTTGCGGCGGTC
>JASHTH010000525.1 GCA_030040655.1 Acidobacteriaceae bacterium
AGGAGGACATGAACGTCAATGCGGCGGTGAGCGTAATGCTCTGGCCAAAGGTTGGGGTCGCGTTGCTCGTTGTGAGCGTGAGAGTGTAGGTGCACGCGGTCAAGGGTATCGCGGCGCGTGCTGGAAGCGAAGGTGTGGAGGCAAATGAGGCTATCGCGAGCAGGACAGCAGCATCTCGGCGAGCGGAGAAGAGTGGCCGCATAGCGCTCTCCAATCCAGCTTAGCTTAAGCTCATCCAATTTCGGGCGCAATGAATTTGTCGCCGGAACGCATTTCCGAAGAGATCGAGTCTGCGCAGCAGCCGGCGCCGGTCGCCGCTCAATCCAGCCGGGTAAGATACGCTTCGCCTTCCGCCGGCCGCACCTGGCGCGCAATCAGCTCGGCTTCGCGCTTGTCGTCGCCCTCGGGGCGGATGCGCACCCAGTAGCTGTCTTCGCCGGGAAATTCGATCACGTTCGAGCCCGGATATCTGCGCAGGAGCTGCTCTTTAAGCCTAATGGCCTTGCGCTCGCTGTGAAAGGCGCCGATCTGCACGCACCAGCGCCCGCCGATGGCGATCGACTTGGGCGTCCGGTAAACGTCGAGGCGCACCATCGCCATCCCGCTGCGATAGATGCCCGTGGCCTTGGCCGAAGCCATGGAGAGATCGAGGATGCGCCCTTCGACAAACGGCCCGCGATCGGTAATGCGCATGGCGCCCGATTGCCCGGTGCTGAGATTGGTGACCACGATCAGCGTGCCCATGGGCAGCGTGCGGTGCGCGGCGGTCATGGCATAGTCGCTGAAGACCTCGCCGTTGGCGGCTCGGCGGCCTTTGTAAGGTGCGGTGTACCAGGTGGCGTAGCCCTCTTCGCTGAGAATGGGCCTGTGCGTGGCGATGTACTCGCGGTCGGCCTCGCTGACGCCGCCGCGCGGAACCGGCGTCGGAGATATGCGCGCCGGGGGCGTCAATTCCGGTACGTTGGCTTCGGCTGGTGGCCCAGTCTCGGGCGCCGGCGCCGTAGCTTGCGGCGGAATCTGTGTGCCCTGCCGCTGGTGGCCGCAACCGGTCGCCATGCCTGCCGCCAGCGCGAGAGCCGCGCAGCAGGCCAGAGCAGTCCCACAGTTGCCATGCCTCGCAGGCACAAAAGGCATGTGGCTATTTCCCCGAGAAAGAGCCACCCTGAACGGCGCCCGAATGTGGTCACAGGAACTGTGGAACCGCCGGAGGCGCCGGGTTGCTCGATGACAGTCGTCACTCATCTGCGTCGTGGACCCTGTTGATCCAGGCGGTCGGCGAGATTGCGCAGCTTCTCTGCGACCGTGCGTATGGCGGAGATCGATTCGGTGCGGACCTGCGGCACGATGGCGTCGTTGATATAACCGATGGCGTGGCGCAACTCCATCTCGATCAGTTCGACCGCTTCTTCGATGCGTTTTCCAACGCCCTCGTTGCCCGGCCCGGGAGGCGGATATGTGGCCATGATCGCATCCTTTCGAAAAAAGTGTCGGGCATCGACACGCGCCCATTCTCTAGTCTGCGAACTCGCCAGCCTGCCGTCAATGACCGCAAGGCACGATGTGCCCCGCTGGTCAATAATCTGCAACTCGGACGCGAGAGGAACTCGCGGAAGGGACAGCCAATGATTCTCTGCGCGATCGAGTGACCTTTGACCGGAATATCGCGTCTGACTTGGATAGCAGGATCGCAGGCGAATCGCACATCGGAGAAGCCGGATCTCTTTCCTATCGCGGTTGCACAGTTGCTTTACCTCGGAGCCACAAAAGCCAAGTGGCTCGCCGCGGCGAGCCACCTTGGACGGCGCCGGAAACTGCGTACGGGAATTGTGGAACCGCTCTAAGAGCCGGTGCGCGTCTGCAGCCGTGAAGCCCAATCGAAGCCGATATTCCACTGCCGAGGTCAAGAGAAGATTGCCAAGCCGGACGAGAGGTCGATGGAAGAGCCGATCCCTTGCCTTCAGGCAAACGGAGGCCCTTCGGCATGGATCCGGAAGGGCCCTGCTATTCCCGGCGTTGTTGCTGCTCTTCGGTCATCCGGTTCGCCTGCAAGCCGGACAGGCCGAGCCCGCCCTCCCCGCGGCGCCGCAACCGCAAGCAAGCTCTCAACCCTCCAAGCCGCAGCCATGCCAGGTGGAGGCAGCGGGTGCCGCCGCGGGCGAAATGGCCGCCGCCCATGCGGTCAGCGCGGCCGGATATCCAGGCGATGCGCCGCCCGCCGACGGAGTGCAACGCGGCGCTTCGTGCCCGCCGCCTCCGCGCATCAACTGGTATACCCGTTTCACCAACGGGCCACAAGTCAAACCCCTCACGCCGGATGAGAAGGCCTGGCTGGCGCTGCGCAACCTCGTCGATCCTTTCAATTTGATTACTGTTCTGGGCGACTCCGGGATCGCGGTGGCCTCCGATTCCCATTCCGCCTACGGTCCGGGCCTGCGTGGATTTGCTCGCAACGCCGGCGTGAGCTTCACGCAGGATGCGACCGGCGAGTTCTTCGGCACCTTTGCCATTCCCTCCATCGTGCGCCAGGACCCGCACTACCACCGCATGCCTCACGCCTCCATCCCGCGCCGCGCCACCCACGCCGTATTTCAGGTGGTGTGGACGCAGGGCGACAACGGCAGAGGCATGCCGAACTACGCCAACATCGTCGGCTTCGCCATCGAGGACGAGATCGGCGATCTCTACGTGCCCGGCCAACGGACCAATCTGCCCTCCTCGGCGGCACGCTACGGCATTGGTCTGGCCACCGCGCCCATCGATAACTTCGTTACCGAGTTCCTACCCGACATCGCCAGCCACATCCACGTGCAGGTCGTCGTCATCCAGCGCATCATCAACCAGGTGGCGAAAACCAGCGCGGCCGGGGAGACGCCGTGAGCCGTGGGACGGACTGAAGCAAATCTCGTACGCGACCAACAGCCAGCTTCGCCTCATCATGATCAATGAACGTATTGGCCTGCGAAAGGATCGCGGGCCTTGGCCCGAGTGGGAAACTGATCCGCCACCGATCAAGTCAAAGTTGGTCAAGCCCACGTTACAATCGCAGAGAGAACGCCCATGCCGCAGTTGCAACGCATTTGGATGCTCGGAGCGCTGGGCTCCCTTTCTTTGCTGGCTACGCAGTCGTGTATGTACACGAACAATGTTCTGTGCCCGGCCGACGACTCAGCGCAAACCACTGGCTCCCCTTGCGATATCTACGGCGCAGCCCAAACACCTTGTGTGGCTGCGTTCAGCACCACCCGCGTCCTCTACGACTCCTATGCCGGTCCTCTGTACCAGGTAACGCGCACCTCGGATGGGACCGCTGCCAACATCGGCGCTCTCTCCGATGGCTATGCGAACGCCGCGGCGCAAGACGAATTCTGCGCCAACACTACCTGTACGATCACGAGAATCTTCGATCAATCGCCGCGCCACAATGACCTCACCGTCGCCCCTCCCGGCGCGGCCAAGGGCAAGGGTCCAGGCGGAGACGATCTTCCCGCGGTTGCAAACTCCTTGCCGATCGCCGCCGGCGGTCACAAGGTGTACGGCGTCTATATTTCACCCGGGATGGGCTACCGCAACGCCGCCGCTGTGGGCACTGCTGTGAATGGACAACCTGAGGGAGTGTATATGGTGGCCTCGGGAATCCATCTCCAGGATGGATGCTGCTTCGACTTCGGCAACGCCGAAAGGGACAGCCGTAACAATGGCAGCGGCCACATGGATGCGATCCGGCTGGGCTGTGGCACTCC
>JASHTH010000065.1 GCA_030040655.1 Acidobacteriaceae bacterium
CTGCCAGCCGCCCCAGAGCCACCGACCCGGACGGCCCACAGGTATCGATGCCCAGCAGGAGTTTCGTGCCGGCGGCGAGCGCATCGGCATTTGTATCCGGCTTCGGTGCCGTGCGAGTGCTCGCCATGACTTCCCAGCATGACACAGGCGATTCGGTCAGCGCTCCTCAGGGGCTAAGACCCCGGAGTCAAATATGGGAGCGACAGACGGACGGGCTAAAGCCCGTACCCTCCCAAACGGCCGGGCGCTCACGGCCGCACAATCTATCCCGAATCCGATAGTCTGGTCCCAGCGTCAAAAGAAAAAACCGCCTGCCCATGGGCGAAATCGCGCAACAGTAAAGCAAAACCAGAGATGTCATATCCCGATGGCGCGACATTTGAGCCGACGCGACTCCAAGGAGCGGCCACCTTGACTGGCACTCAACAGGACACGCCTCCTCCGGTTTTGCCGGAACACGCGAAAAAAGAGAAAGGATGAGCCCTTGGCGGCGGCCGCGGCCACACTCTCGTTCCACGACACCTGGCGCCCCAAAGCCAATCCCTGGGTGATCGCGCTGACCGTGACCATGGCCACGTTCATGGAGGCGCTCGATACCTCGATCGCCAACGTGGCCATGCCGCACATCGGCGGCAATCTCTCAGCCAGCACCGAAGAAGCCACGTGGGTGCTGACCAGCTATCTGGTCGCCAACGCCGTCGTTCTGCCCATCAGCGGCTGGCTGGCCAATCGCCTCGGCCGCAAGCGGTTTTACATGACCTGCGTGGCGCTTTTCACGCTGGCCTCGTTTCTCTGCGGACTGGCTCCCACGCTGGGCATTCTGGTCGTCTTCCGAGTGTTTCAGGGCATGGCGGGCGGAGGCCTGCAGCCCAGCGAGCAGGCCATCCTCGCCGATACCTTTTCGCCGCAAAAGCGCGCCATGGCTTTCGCGGTCTATGGCATGGCAGTGGTGCTGGCGCCGGCCATCGGCCCCACGGTGGGCGGCTGGATCGTGGACAACTATAGCTGGCGCTGGATCTTCTTCCTCAATATTCCCGTCGGCATCGTTTCGCTCTTCCTCACCAACCGGCTCGTCGAAGATCCGCCGTATCTGGCCGAGATTCGCCGCCGCCGGGAGAGCGTGGACTACTGGGGCCTGGGCCTGCTCGTGGTCACCATCGGCGCGCTGCAGACGATGCTCGACAAGGGCCAGGAAGACGACTGGTTCGGCTCGCGCTTCATCGTCTCCTGCGCGGTGACCGCGACGATCGGTATGGCGATCTTTCTCTGGCGCGAGTTCCACGTCGAGCATCCCATCCTGGACCTGCGCCTCTTCGGCCAGCGCAACGTGGGCATGACGCAACTGGTCATGTTCATGGTAGGTGTCGCGCTCTATTCGAGCACGGTGCTGATCCCGCTGTACCTGCAGGAGATCATGGGCTACTCCGCGCGCCAAGCCGGCGAAGCCATCTCTACCGGCGGGGTGGTGCTGATGGTCCTCTTTCCCGTCGCCGGCGTCATCGTGCCGAAATTCGATCCGCGATTGCTGGTCGCCATCGGTTTCATGATTACGACCTTCGGACTGTGGCGCATGACCAATCTCGACCAGGGCATCAGCTTTGGCACGGCCGTAAGCTGGCGCGCCGTCATTGTGATTGGTCTTCCGTTTCTCTTCATTCCCATCAACACGCTGTGCTACGCGGGCATTCCGCAGCACAAAAACAACGAGGTCAGCGGCATGACCGCGCTGTCGCGTAATCTGGGCGGCAGCGTGGGCATCAGCTTCGTCTCCACGCTGCTGGCGCGGCTGAGCCAGAAGCATCTGGCCATGCTCTCGGCGCATACCGTCAGCGGCGACGGGCCCTTCGAGGCGATGCGCCAGGCACTGGCCGGCGCATGGATGCGCCGCGGCTTCGGCGCGTCGCCCGATGCCGTCTACCGCGCCGGCGCGCAGATCTACGCCATGGCGCAAGTTCAGGCGCGCCTGCTGGCCTATGTCGACGTGATCTGGGTGATGGTGGCGATCACTACCATCCTGATCCCGCTGCCGTTCCTGATGCGCAAGCCGGCCAAGGTGGGACCGGCGCGGATGGGGCACTGAGTTCCAACGCGATCGAGCTTGCGTTTGCGAGTTAGCTTTGGTGAGCCGGCGAAGGCAGCTTCTTCCCCAAGCGATGTTGGCGCACCATTTCAATCAAAGACATATCTGTCTCTTGGCGGACGGCCGAGAGCTTTGCATCGTTGCGCCAATCACTCAGGAAATCCTGGCCGTAAATCTTTCTCAGCGTTTCCACCGACGTATTTCCGCTCTTCTCCTGGATACGTCCGTTCCGATCACGGCGGTGCTCTCGTGACCCCGCTTTAGATCCGAGTCGGTTCCGTCCGACGAAAGGAGATTTGGCCAAACCATTCCTCCTCCGAGCGGCGACGGGCCTTGCGTTCTTCGATCCTAGCTCATTCATCCATCTCTCAGAGCCATAAACTCCGGCAATTAAACCCTGAACGGAGTGGCTAACGTCCAGAAGTGGCCATAAAAGCCCCGCACCGCGCTCGAGGATTTGGATTCGGCCAAGTTTCTCTCTCTTGCGCACGTCTGCGAGACCTTGGATCAGACGACGGGGAATAGAGACCGCTGCCCCGTCATTCATGACGAGACGTAATCGATCAGTGGAAGCAAGATACTCAGCCTTGATGGCCAGACGATCATATATTTCGTATTTGCGCGCGCTTTTGATCGCCATATCGATTTCAGAATCTGAAGTCATAACCCGAGCAGGCTCATGCATGGGCTGCCTCCCACTTTTCCAACAGTTCATCAAAGTGCGCACTTGCAACGCTAAGAACGTGACGCACCTGGTTGATCTTTGCATCCGCGGGCCTGATTGCATCCTTCCGGTCTGCCAGACGAACACGTCGGCCCGCTGCCAGTTCGACAATCACTACGACATCTTGATATCTGCCGTGCACGTGCGGGGGCTCGTGATCTTCCGGGTACGCTCGGAATGTCACGCCATCAAAGAGAATCGAGCCCACGAAGTAGCATAGCGCGTAATCTGGGCGGATGCGACCGCCTACACCGCCGCCAGCGCCTGCTCCAGTTCCGCGATCAGATCTTCTCTTATCTCCGACCCCCAACGAGAACCGCACCAGCGCCGGCGTGTCGGCTCGTCCTCACAACGTATCGGTCATCGAGGAATTGTCTGCGCATCTCGGCCTTCTTTCGCTTCGAGCCGAACATTGGCTGTCCCGGGATCGCACGCGGCATGCTCTCGAGAGAAACCATCCAGCGCCTGCCGCCATAGCTTCCGTTCAGCAGGTTTGACACTTTGTGCTTCACGTTGAGCAACGGCCAGGAAATCACCGGGCCTTCGTCGAGAATCTCGATACGGGCGAGCTCGCGTGCCGCGGCATTCTCGAGTCCTTCGAGCAAGCGACGTGGAATCACGTAAATTGTCCGGTCATCGAAGATGATGCGGACCCTGTCCATCGCTTTGGAATAGGTGACGCGAACAATCCTGCGACCGAATTTCGCCGTCACACCGCCTCCAGCGCCTGCTCCAGATCCGCAATCAGATCTTCCTTGTCTTCGATGCCCACCGAGATCCGCACCAGTCCCGGCGTGATCCCGATCGCCTCGCGTTCTTCGTCGGTAAGGGAAGCATGCGTGCTGGTGGCCGACTGCGACGCCAGCGACTCCACGCCGCCCAGCGACTCTCCGTGCAGGAAGACCTTGATGGCGCCGAGAAACCTGCCTGCAGCCTCACGCGAGCCCAGATCGAAGCTCATCATCGACCCGAATCCCTTCTGTTGCTTCATTGCCAGCTCATGCTGCGGATGCGTCTTCAAGCCCGGATACGCCAAGCGCATCAGCTTTTTCTGCGTGGCAAGGAACTCGGCCACCGCGCGGCCGTTTTCCTCATGCTGATTCATGCGCAAGGGAAGCGTGCGAATGCCGCGCAAGACGAGATAGCACTCGAACGGCGACAGGATGCCGCCGGCGGCCTTCTGCACCAGCGAGAAGCGCTCCTTGTGCTCGGGCCGCGTGCCGATCAGCGCGCCTCCCAGCCCGTCGGAGTGGCCATTGAGAAACTTGGTCGTCGAGTGCATCACAATGTCCGCGCCCAGCGCGATGGGGCTCTGCAGCACCGGCGACATGAAGGTGTTGTCGACGCTCACTTCGATGCCGCGCGCATGCGCGATCCGGCAGACTGCGGCGATATCGGTAAGCGACATCAGCGGATTCGTCGGCGTCTCCACGTGAATCAGCTTGGTATTCGGCTGGATCGCCGCCTGAACCGCGTCGAGATCGGCCATATCGACATAACGGATATCGATGCCGTAGTGGCAAACGATCTCGTTGAACAGCCGCGCCGTGCCGCCGTAAACATTATGCGAGCAGATCAGGTGGTCGCCGGCATGCAGGGTCGCCACCAGCCCATAGATTGCCGCCATGCCGCTCGCAAAGGCATGGCCGCAGGTGCCGCCCTCGAGCGCCGCCAGCGCCATCTCCAGCCGGTCGCGCGTGGGATTGCCGGCGCGCGAGTAGTCCCAGCCGCGATCCGTCCCGATGCCGGTGAGCTCAAAAGTCGACGAGAGATAAACGGGCACGTTGACCGCGCCCGTGAGCGGGTCCGGATGTTGCCCGGCGTGCACGGCGAGGGTCGCGTATTTGTAATTCGGCATGCTTCTAGCGTTTGGCTCCTCGCCTCTAGATTAGCGCGCCGAGGTGCGACATGTGGGTCGCGCGGGCTACTTCACCGAGGTTGTTGTGATCGAGGCCTTGCACCTCCTGCCTGGATAGGCTTCGGCAATGTTGTTCGTGTCATCTGCGCAGGCCAGCAGGTAATAAGTGGCGTGCGCGACGCCGGTAGGAACTGTGACCGTCACCGCCTTCCTCGGCGTCGAGGTCGCGTCCACTGTGAGGGCAGGCACCGATCGATGACCGATCAGCAAATCGCTTTTGGCGGTTAGATTCTTCGTGGTTGACAAATAGTATCGCGTCACGGAGGGGCCCGCGGTCGACAACCCGATGTTCTCCACGGTGTCGGTCACCGAAAAGCTCCCATCAACGCCGACGGAAGCTGGCGGATTGCTGACTGCCGTTTCCACCAGCCCAGGGAAATGCGTTGTGTAGGTGGCTGAGGCCGGGGCCGAATTCATGTAGTACTTTGCCTCGGCGTAGGCCCAGATCGTCTCCGTGGAAGTAACTGTGATAGGCCCTGTGTACTGCGTCCAGTGGACGATGGGGTTGGCTCCGGTGGTTTTGTAATAGATGGCCGCTCCTTTTGTTGAGTCCGTAATCTTCACTTTTCTGACCGAGGTGAAGATTGCATTTGTTGGCGGCTGGAAGATGGGGATGCCCGCGTGAGTCTCCTTCACCGTAAGATTGGCTTTCGCGTTCACCGAACCATAGGTGCGGTCGCCGCCATAGGCCGCGGTCAATTGATACGTTCCGGGCGGAATCGATGCGATTTTGTAGGCTACCGTGCCGGTCGAGTCGAGTTTCAGCCGAGTCAGCATCTTCGTTCCCAGGCCGAGTTCGACGTATCCGGTGGGCATGGATGCGTACTGTGTCGGCGGCGAGACCGTTGCCGTCATCGTCGTCTGTTCGCCGTATTCCGTTTGCGAGGGAACGACGGTGAGTTTCGCGCTGGCCGTGCCACGCGCCGAAATCCTGGCTACGAAGCCGTTGCCCTGCCCGCAGCACGGGCCATCGGGCGACTTCGGTTCAAAAGCGCCGGGTGTTGTAATCAGGTCAGGGCCGTTCACGTTGCCCGCCAAGTAAATGTTTCCCGTGGAATCGACCGCAAGACCGGCAGGGGAGACACTGTCCAATCCCTGGGCGCCGATATCCGTGGAGAACAGCAGTTTCGAGCCGGTTGGATCAAGTTCCGCGATCAAAACCTGGGGATTTCCGCCATTGGGCACCGGCTCAACGGGATTGACCATCGGGAAATTGCTACTCATCAAACCCTCGATGTACACGTTCCCGTTTTCATCCAGAGCGATCGGCCCGGTGGTATGGACATCGTCACTTCCGTCCTGCCTGGCGCCGCCAAGATACGTAGACCAGAGAATGCTGCTGCAAGTGGGATCGAGCTTGGCCACGAATGCCCCCGCGCAACTGCCGCCGCTGCCACAGCTTGTTTGATAGGCTCCGGGCGTGACGGGGAAATCGCCGCCATTGGTGTTGCCAACGACATAGATGTTGCCCTCTGTGTCGGTCGTGATGCCGGAGATAGGGTCCTCCGAGGAGACGTTCGTCAGTCCGCCGAGATACGTGGCGTAGGCCAGCGAAGAACCACCGCCGGGAGCGATGGGATAGAACTCAGCCACCATGCCGCGCCAGGCGTAGAGGGCGTTGGTCCCGACCTGCATGGGACCGCTTGTGGGCTGGACCACTCCGGGAGTGGTTGGCAGTTTGCCCGCTTGGGTATAGCCCACCAGATAGAAGTTGCCGTTCACATCCACGGTGACTCCGGTGGCCTGCGTGGCTCCGGCGCTGCCAGGGCCGGTGGCGAGTCCATTGAGATCGCCGAAAAGAGTTGAGTAGAGCAACTGGGATCCAGTTGGGTCGAAGACAGAAGCAAAGGAGTAGTACGGCGGGGCTCCGCCCAAATCGGGATCGCTAATCACCGCGCCGGTCGTGGTCGGGAAGCAGGACGGATAGACATAGTCGTTGGGATTGCACGATACATTTTCGACGCCCGCTACGTAGGCGCGTCCGCTGCTGTCCACGGCGATGGCGGCGCCGTACGACCCCCCGTATCCGCCGAGGAAGGTCGAATAGACGAGCGCGGTTCCGGTTGGATTCAGCTTGGTCACGAACGCGTTCGATTGGTCGGCGCCGCAGTCGGAATCGGGTTCCGGTACATTCGGAGGATTGTACGGGATGGGATAACAGATTGATTGAAAGGCACCCGATGTGATCGGGTAGTCGTCGGAATTCGTCTGGCCGGTGACATAGGCATCGCCGTTCGAATCGACTGCGATCGCGAACGCCTGGTCCCAGTTGCTGCCGCCGATGTAGGTCGAATACTCGAGCGAACTACCGTCCGCGCTGAATTTCGAAACGAACACCGACAGCGCACCCGTGGAATTGTTCTGTTTGCTTGGGCGCGTAGCGTCATACGCACCCTTCGTTGTCGGAAAGTCGGTTGAGGTCGTATAGCCCGTGACATAGACGCTGCCGTCGCCGTCAATTGCAAGTCCCTGCGATGGACTGTTGTCCCCCGGTCCGTTCCAAAACCCGATGTTATCCATCGCGCTCCCGCCCAGGTAAGTGGCATAGGTAAGCACCGGATCAATAATGAGCGGCTTCGAATGGTCGTAGCTTCCGGTCCGGAAACGAATCCGATTGGCGTCGATGGCGAACGATCCGTCGACGCCGACTTTCTTATTCCCCTCCAACTGATATAGAAAAGGCTTTTTAAAAGTGGCCGGGCCATGGGCAGCGCCCAGCACAAGGTTGCCTTCCCGGTCGATGCTGGTGCGAGCGCCTTCGATCTGCCATGCAATGCGGCTGGGATCGGCGCCGGGAGCTATGACAAAGTCATACTCCAGTTGTCTTGCCTTTCCATAAAGGACAAGATCCACTCCCGGATAGATCTGGGAGAAGCGCACCTTTCCATAAGTCGGAATGCCAGAAAGCCATTTGGCGCGGTCGTTGCCGATAAAATAACTCACCACGCCGGGTCGCGGATCCACTCCAACCGCCTTTACTCCGCGATTCGCGCCGATAAGTGTCATGCGCAACCGATCGACCGGCGCAGATGGCGATTTTCTCGTCGTTGCCGAACTCAGTTTCTCCAAGCTCAGAACTACTTCACCGGAAGCGAGGAAGAGCGAGTAGCCGGGACCTCGCGACAGGAACTGCACTCCGGGGTTCGCTTGTCCCCGATTCGGTTCAAAACTGAGCGGCACATTCATCCAACTCACGGTCGTGCGGCTTGCAAGGGATGCATTCAACTGTCGATCTGTGCCGCGCGGCTGGGCAATTCCACTCAGTCCGGCAAAGGCAAACAAGATCAGGATCGCTGTAAAGGCTTTTCCGGAGTGTGGCGCGCGTGATTCGCGCGCGGCGGGAAACAGGGTGGTAGCCATCTTCGCTATCCTCCTCTGGACTTTCCGCAGCCTTGCAAGGTCCTCGCGACATTCGCGCGATCGGGAGCGCGCCAAGACGCACAGGAAAGCCCGGTAAGCGAATCTCTTAAGCCGGGTGAGAAAGACCAGCTCGCGGCCGATCCTTACGCTCACTCGAAAACGCCCCATCCCAACGGAATGGCGGCAGCTGCCTGCCTTGGGGGTGTGCTGAGCAGAAGAGGAATGCTCCTCGGAAAGCAGATCAACATCCCGCATCTTCGCGCGCCGGACATTTCTTGCGCCTGTGACCGCAAATACCGTTCCGTGTGACGAGAATCAGGATCAATGCCCCACGCGGGTCTATACTTCCTCGTTGGCCGCGACAGGGCAAAACGGGACCCGTTCTCGATACCCCTATCTTCGGCCCGAAAGGAAGACCCCAGTGAACGTCAGGCCCTCGATTGCCCAGCTTTTTCTGGTCGCCGCATCTGTCAGCCTCTTGTCGTATGCGCAGCCGGCCGCCGGGCCTGCAGCGCCTTCGAACCTGCGCTGCGAATATTTGCACGATCCTGTCGGCGTCGACACGACGCAACCGCGCTTTTCCTGGGTGCTCGAGCACGCGCAGCGCGCCGAAGCGCAGACCGCCTACCAGGTCCTCGTTGCGACCACGCCCGATGCCCTCGCGCACGATCGCGGCGACGAGTGGGACAGCGGCAAAGTGACCTCCGACGACTCCATCCAGGTCGTCTACGACGGCACGGCCCTGGAAAGCGGCAGGAATTACTACTGGAAAGTTCGCTACTGGGACAAGGAAGGCCGCCCGACGGACTATAGCCAACCGGCCCACTTCGGCATGGGCCTGCTGTCGCAGTCGGAGTGGAAAGGCCAATGGATCGGCGGCGGCAGTGCCAACGGCAACGAGTTTCGCAAGGAGTTCACCCTCGCGGCCAGGCCGGCCAGCGCCCGCGTTTATATCGCCGCGCTCGGCTACTACGAGCTGCGCATCAACGGCCGGCGCATCGGCCACAGCGTTCTCGACCCAGCCTGGACTACCTACCCCAAGCGCGTGCTCTATTCCACGTACGACATCACTTCGGCTCTCAAGCCCGGCGACAACGCCATTGCCGTCATGCTCGGCAATGGCTGGGCCACGCAGGAGGTTGAGGGCGCGACGGCCTATTACAAATCGCCCTCGTTTCTGCTGCAGATGAACGCCGAGCTCGAAGGCGGCAAGCGAGCCGGCCTGGTCAGCGACGCCTCGTGGAAAACGATCCGCGGCCCGGTGCTCGAAGACAGCGTCTACAACGGCGAAGTCTACGACGCACGCCGCGAAACACCCGGCTGGGACGAGCCCGGCTTTGGCGATGCCGGCTGGAGCTTCTCGCAAACCGTCGAAGGCTCCGCCGGCACTCGTTCTTCGCAGATGATGCCGGCCATCCAGGTCGTCGATACCATGGCGCCCGTCAAAATGACCAGCCCTCAGCCCGGCGTCTACGTCTTCGATATGGGCCAGAACATGAGCGGCTGGGCGCGCCTGCGCGTGCAAGGCCCGGCCGGGACCAAAGTGACCCT
>JASHTH010000526.1 GCA_030040655.1 Acidobacteriaceae bacterium
CCACAAAATGGCGAGACCGGCAAGAAACGCCGCAAGCCGCAGGCCGGAGAATTGCGCCGGACGCGTGCGGCGAATGAGGAACCACCCGCGCAGGTAAACAACGCCGGAGAGAATGATCGCCGTAGTCAGGAACAGCGGCGGAGACCACTCGGCGAAGATGGCGCGCGTTGCGGGAGACATGAGTTTCGAGTAAAAACTACCAGGTTTCTGAACTGCCAATTAGATCTTTGCGTCCGATTATCCCAGGTCCCAGAATCGGGACCTGGGGCACCCAATATAGATCGCGTGGTTCAACCGCAGATCCTTCGCGCCGCCCGCCACGGCGGACGTCTCTCAGGATGACAGAGGATCTTGTGATGCCGGGGTCAATTCCATAGCTCTAGCGTTCCGGCTGCACGGGCGGGATCGTTTTTTCCGGCTGGGGTTGCGGCGATTCGGCCACGTTGCGCGAGGCGTCGATGGCGGCCGGCACGCGCCCGGCGCGCAGCGTCTCGAGGAAATCCACCAGCGCCGTCGTCTCGGCAGGGCTGAGCGCATTGCCGAAGGCCGGCATGTTGCCGCCGCCCTGCAGCACCTGGCGGATCATCTGATCCTCGGTCATGCGCGAAGCAATGCCGTCCAGCGCCGGCCCGCGCATTCCGCCCTCGCCGCCAAGGGAGTGGCAGTTGCGGCACTGCTTGTTTTCAAAAACGATCGCGCCGGCGCGCTCCACCGGGGTGCGGTCTTTCAGGTAGGCCACCGGCACGGGCTCCTTGCTCCACGCGTCCATGATCGGGCTCCACGGCGTGTACATTCCCAGGCGCGTGAAGATGCCGAGAGTGAGAGCGACGCCGATGAGCATCAGCACCGCCATCGGCCGTCGCGACCAGTGTTTTTCGCCTTCGCCGAAGATCAGCGGCAGCAGGATCATGGCGAGAATGATGACCGCGGGCGCGATAAACATCATCGGCGTTTCCAGGTTCGCCGGCAGATAGGCCAGCACGGCGTAGATCCACAGAAAAGCAACGTCTGGCTTGGGCGCGGTTTGGATGATCGTGGGATCGGGCTGGCCGGTGGGGCCGAAGGGTCCGAACCAAAGCGCGCAGGCCATCACGGCGAGAATAGTTGCCGCGGCGAAGACGGCGTCTTTCCATGCCGCATCGGGCACGAAGGGAATACCCGTTTTCTCGGTGAGCTTGTGGTATTCGGCTGCGTAGGATTTCTTGCTGACGAGCCGACCCGGCATCGGCCACTCGTTGATTCCGAGCCGCAGCACCATCCACAGGTGCAATGCCACTAGTGCAAGCAGGATTCCGGGAATGACAAAAACATGCAGCGCGAAGAAACGCGAAAGCGTCGGTCCGGCGAGGATGGGGCCGCCAAGAAGGATGTCGACCAGCGCTCCGCCGATCCACGGAATGCGGCTGACGATGGAGACGCCGATGCCCAAGCCCCAGTACGCGTCCTGGTCGAAGCGCAGCACCTGGCCCGTAAACGCCATGCCCAGCGTGAGCAGCAGCAGAAAAACGCCGACGATCCAGGTGAGCTCGCGCGGATATTTGTAAGCGCCGAAGAGGAAGACCTGCGCGAGGTGGATCAACACCACCGCGACCATGAAGTCCGATCCCCAGCCGTGCAGCGCACGCAGATACCAGCCCAGCCGAATGTTGTGATCGAGGAATTGCAGGCTGTTCCAGGCTTCGCCGGCGGTCGGCGCATAGACGAGCGCCAGCAGAATCCCCGTCACGATCTGCAGCATAAAAAGCACCGCTGCCGCGCTGCCGAAGACGTACCACCAGCTCGAGGTCTTCGAAGGGACCGGGTGTTCGGCGGCATCGGTGATGGCTTCGCCCAGTCCGAGACGCCGCTCGAACCAGTCGTAGAGATCGCCCATGCGCTGCTTCATGCCGGCCATGAATCGTCTCCTGGCTTCTGCGATGCGATTGCGGCACTCGCTTCCGTGGCCGCAGTGGGTTGTATCTGCGTCAGCCGCGGGCCGCCGCAGTTCTTCGCCGCCAGCGTCGGCAACTTGCCCGCCAGGATCATCAGCTTCTCGTCGACGACCTTGTGCGCGTACTCGAAGAGGCCGCGCGCCGGCGGTCCCGAAGCACGCGAGCCGTCGGCATAATAGACACCGCCATGGCAGGGGCACATGAACAACTGCGACTGGGCAAACCAGCGCACCGGGCAGCCCAGGTGCGCGCAGTTAATGGCGAAGACTTGAAAATCGTTGCCGCGGATGCGCCGCACCCAGCAGGGAACCTCGGCGGTCTGTCCGTCCCACGGGACTGAGAACGGGTCGCGAAAACTGGCCAGTCGCGTTTCACCTTCGGGATAATCGCTTGCTGCACCAAGATCGATCCACGCGTTCTGGCTGGAGCGTTTTCTCAGCGCAGGTCCCAGAAGGTAGCCGATGATGGGAATCGCCAGCACCGTTCCGACGATGCCATTCAGAAAGAGGGCGACATTGAAGAGAAACACGCGGCGCGAATGGCCGGACGCATCGCTCCCCGGCGCTGCCTGAGTCGCATCGACAAGCTCGCTCGGAGGGTTGGGGTCATTCGCTTTCGACGATTCCTGCTCCATGCGTCTCTCTCCTCTTCCGGCAAAGCGATTTCCGGCGCATCCGCATCAAGGGTGCGCAGGATAGGGCTGGCCCGGGTTGGCCACGCGCTTTGATGTCATCCACGTGACGATGTCGGTGACTTGCTGGTCGGTCATCGGCTGCGGCCCGTCGGTGCGCCAATCCGGCATCCCCTGGTCGGGCCGCCCGGCGATGGTCACGTCGCGCAAGTACTGGTCGCTGAAGAGCGCGAGGAACGAGCCGTCCACGAGCGAGCCGGGTTTCGCGCTTCCCGAGCGCCCGGGATCGAACTTCGCATGCGCCACGCCGCCTTCGCCGCTGGCTCCGTGGCAGCCCGCGCAGAAGATACCGTAGGCCGCGAACCCGCGCGCTGCGTCGCCGTGCAATGACGTTGTATAGGGCGGGGGCACGAGACCCGCGAGCGCTTTTGCATCTCCCCAACGCTGCACAATGCCGTTGGCCAGCACGTCCACTTGCTTGCCGGTCAACATGCCTCCGGCGCTCTGCGCAAACGCCGGCATCAGGGTGCCCTTTCTTCCATTCGCAATCACGTCGCGGATGTGGTCCTTCGCTAACGCAACATACGCCGGGTTCGCCAGCATGATCGAGGCGCCATCGCGGCCGTGATCGCCATGGCAGCCGGCGCAGTTGTCCTTGAACAGCGTTGCAAAATCGAGCTCGTCCTGCGGCCGTCCCACATGCGGACCCGGCCCCGGCTTTGCCGAGACGTCTCCGCATCCGGCAATCGCCAGGCTCGCTGTGACTGCAGCCACAGCGGCCATGAGAGCGGCGTGGCCGGCCAAGCCCTGAGTTGCTGCCCTCATTGGCCCTCGTCCTCTGTTTCTTGCAAATCGCCGTGCAGTCCGGCGCGGACCGAAAACGGCAAGGCTTGAAACTGCGCCGTCCGCACCTTCACCTGCAGGTTGACCACGAATCCGCAGACCAGCCCGAACGCGATTTGTGAAATGACAAACCACGGCCAGTCGATGCGCTCATTCAGGATCGGGCTGATCACCGCCAGCGCCGAGTGCAGCAGGCCGGTCCACAAAAACGGCGCAATGAAGCCGGCGGTAAGAATCGGCCAGCGCGGAAACATGGGCAGCATGGCGCCGTAGAGCAGTCCCACGAGCAGGGAAGTGAGCGTATGAATGCCAAACGCCGCCAGCAGCCCCAACGCATGAAACTGCGAGAGAAACTCGTTGCTCTGGCCCGCCCAGCTCACAAAGCCGCCGGCGGCGAGCAGGTTCGTGGCGTACCACAAGCTGTGAAAGCGCACGAGACTGAATACGGCGGCCGGGACGATCATGGCAATGCCGCCGACGATGCCACCCTTCACTCCCGCTCCTATGCTGAATGTCTCGATGGGCAGCAACTTACGATGCCTCTCGTCCACCGGCAAATGCGCGCGCGTCTCTCGTGTGCTTACGACGGGGATGACCTCGACCGCGGTCGGAACGGTGACGTGGTGCTCGTGCGGCAGCACCTCGAAGAACCAGCCCACCGCCGAGCGCACGGCGAGAATCGCGCCCAGCGCGCTGATCACCCAATGCGTTACCATGCCCGCGATCATCAGGCTTACGCCCAGCGCCAGCACCAGCGGCCACACCGTGGGCACAGGCAGAACTACGCCTTCGGCAGCGTCGGTGCTGCTCCGGCTGCGGGCTTCCTGCCCTGTCGTCAATTCGCGGTCTCGCATCCCCTGCTCCGTTGCTCCGTTTCGCCGGTTATCTGCCCACGATGTAGACCACTGTAAACACCACCACCCATACTCCATCCACGAAGTGCCAGTAGAGCGAAAGCGTATCGAATTTTTCCAAGTGATGCTCGTTCACGCGGCCGAAGAGCGCAAGCAGCAGCGTGAGCGAAAGCATGATCAGGCCTACGATCACGTGCGAGGCGTGCAGCCCGACCAGAGAGTAGTACGTCGTGCCGAAGAGATTGGTCTGCAGCGACAGTCCCTTTTCATAGATCAGGCGATACCACTCCTGCGCGGTCGAAAGAAGAAAGATCGTGCCCAAAATCACCGTGCCCGCCAGCCAGAAAGTAAACGCGCGCAGCTTCGCCTGGCGCAGCTTGAGTACCGCCAGGTGCACGGTGATGCTGCTCGAGAGCAGGCAAATGGTGCCGACGATGGGCACTTCGAGCACCTGGTCCGGCGCGGGTCCGGTGAGGCTTTTGCCGAGATAGAAGATGTAGGCGACGATAAAAATGATGAAGATCGCCGATTCGGCAATGATGAGGCACGCCATGCCCACCGTGCCGCGATACGGCTGCGTCCAAGGCGCCTGCGCGCCGCTCGGCTCCAGCGGTAGTATGCTCGCGCTGCTCATATCTCGTAGTCCGAATCCGGATCCTCGGGATGCTTCAGGTCCCACAGCGGCCGTCGGCTGCGCACCGTGGGCAACACGGCGAAGTTATACTCCGGCGGCGGAGACGAGGTGGACCACTCCAGCGTCCACGCGTCCCATGGGTCGGGGCCGGCAACCTTGCCGCGATAGTACGAACTCACCAGGTTGTAGACGAAGCACAGAACGCCCGCGATCTGAAAGATCACGCCGATGCTCGCGATCAGGTTCCATGTTCCCCAGCCGCGGTCGGCCTCGTAGGTGTAAATCTGCCGCGGCATTCCCAGCAGGCCGGGGATGTGCATGAAATCGAAGGTCAGGTGAAAGCCGATGATAAACAGCACAAAATGCCACTTGCCGAGCTTCTCCGACATCATGCGGCCGGTCATCTTCGGGTACCAGTAATAAAAGGAGGCAAAGAGCGCAAAAAGGATGCCTCCAACAATCACGTAGTGAAAATGGGCCACGACGAAATAGGTGTTGTGCAGCTGCCAGTCGAAGGGCGCCACTGCGAGAATGATGCCGGTGAGACCGGCGATGAGGAATTGAAAGAGAAATCCGGCGGCGAAGAGCATGGGCGTGGCGAAAACCACGCGCCCGCCCCAGATCGTAGCCAGCCAGTTGAAGATCTTGATGCCGGTGGGCACCGAAATCACCATGGTGGCAAAGACGAAGAAGGTGTTGCCCGCCGCGCCCAAGCCCACCGTGAACATGTGGTGCGCCCAAACGCTCAAGCTGATGAATCCGATGCACACCGACGCCGCCACCATGGCTGGATAGCCGAAGATCGCCTTGCGCGAGAAGACCGGTACGATCTCATTCATGAAGGCGAAGGCGGGCAATATCAACACATAGACCTCCGGGTGGCCGAAGATCCAGAAGAAATGCATCCAAAGCACGGCCGAGCCGCCGGCCTGCGTGTCGAAAAAATGAGCGCCCAGGTAGCGGTCGAGCGTGAGCATGATCTGCGCGGCGGTGAGCGGGCTGATGGTGACAAAGACCAGCCCGCCCATCACCAGGTAAATCCACACCAGCAACGGCATGCGGCTCAGCTTCATGCCCGGGCAGCGCATGCACAATGTGGTGGTAACAATGTTGAGCGCCGTCCCGATGGAGCCCACGCCGCTGAGCAGGATCGACAGCGTCCAGTAGTCGGTGCTGTGGCCCGGGGAAAACACTTTGGCCGTCAGCGGCGCGTAAGCGAACCAGCCCACGTCCGGCGCCGAGCCTGCGGCATAGAGGCCGCTGCCGCCCAGGTAGCTGAAGTAGAGCAGGACGCCGGCAAAAGCCGAAACCCAGAAGCTGAACGCGTTCAATCGCGGGAACGCCATGTCGCGTGCGCCGATCATGATGGGTACCATGTAATTGCCGAACCCAAACATGATCGGCATGGCGACAAAGAAGATCATGGTCGTGCCGTGCATGGTGAACAGCCGGTTATACACCTGCGGCGAAACGAAGTGGTTGTTGGGCACGGCGAGCTGGATGCGCATCAGCGTGGCTTCAATGCCGCCGATGACCAGGAAGATCAGCGCGTAGACGATGTACATAATGCCGATCTTCTTGTGGTCGACCGTGGTGAGCCACTCGTGGATGACGCCGGCCGGCAAACGCGCGTGTTGCGTCGCCTGCGTCTCGTCCACTCCTTTGACGGCTGGGATCGTGCTCACCGGCGTCTTCTCCCGCGGATGGGTTAGGTAATCTCTGGTCAGGTCGAAGTTTTCAAAGGGCACGGCTTCACAGCTTGCTGAAAAAGTCGTGCGAGCGTTTTGTAACAGGGCACGGCTTCAGCCGTGCCGAAATCGCAGCAAAATGAATGAGGGCTTTAGCCCCTGAGGGACGATCCCCGACACTTCAGAGCCTCCTTAGCGTAGCTGCGTCAGGTATGCGGTAATCGCGTCCAGGTCGTGCGCGTCCAAGTGCATCGACGGCATCAGGCACCCGGGTTTCAGCGAGTTTGGATCGTCGATCCATTTGCGCATGTTCTCGGGCGTATTCGAAACGGCGCCGGAAGCGATGGTGTCGCGGCTGGCCAGGTGCGTCAGGTCGGGGCCAAAACGCCCGTTCGCCGCCGTTCCGGCAATGGTGTGGCAGTTGATGCAGGCGTTGTGCAGGAACACCCGCTCGCCTTCCGCGGCTGCGGGATCGCCAGGAAAATCCCGCCGCGCGGGCTGCTGCTGCGCCTTCACCCACGCGTCGAAGTCCGTCTTCGACTGCACATAGACGCGCAGCAGCATCTTGGCGTGTTGGGTGCCGCAGTACTGCCCGCACTGGCCGAGATACAGGCCGGGCTGCGGCGGGTCGATCCACGCCTCGTTGACGCGGTTGGGAATCACATCCATCCTGCCGCCCAGCCGCGGAACGAAGAAACTGTGGGTGACGTCCGCCGACGTCATCTCGAGATAGGTGGGATGCTCGTCATCGCTCACCGGTACGTGCAGTTCGTTGGCGGTCACGATTCCCAATTTGGGATAGTGATATTCCCACCAGAACTGATGGCCGATCACGGTCACTTCCAGCGCGCCGTTGGGCTTCGAGATCGCCTCGGTGCCCAGGATGACGCGCGTCGTGGTAAGAAACAGCGTCACCACGATGAGAATCGGAATCACCGTCCACGAAAGCTCGATCTGATTACTGCCGTAAATCTGCGCCGGCTCGTGTTTTTCGTCGCCTGGCCGCTGGCGGTAGCGGATCAGAACATAGGTCAGAAGACCGGCAACCACAATAAAGATTCCCAGGGTGATGGCCAGGACGAAAAGGGAGATGCCGTAGATGGATTGCGCCTGGGGATCGGCCGGGCTGAACAGCGTCATCGGCGTGTCGGCGCGCGCCGGCAACGAATGCGCGAGCGCGGCGCAAGCCACGCCGTGAACGATTATCCGCCCGATTGCGCCTCTACTGAAACCGGCCGATTGTCGCTTGCGCAAGAAAGACACGGTGCTCTGACCTCGAGAGTCGAAGGATGAAAACAAGCCAACGCGCCTGAGGATTAAGGATGCTTTCAACGATCCCGTGTTACATGCAGCAAAAAAGGGCTTTGGGAAAAAACGAGCGTTCGTATCGCGCGAACTTCGAATCCATTGCATTGTAAACCCGCCGGGAGAAATTGCCGC
>JASHTH010000527.1 GCA_030040655.1 Acidobacteriaceae bacterium
CCCAACAGTACGCACTTTCCCGTGGCCAAGGCGGCGCTCGAAGCCGGTTTTCCGGTGATGAGCGACAAGCCGGCCACGATGAACTACGCGGAAGCGGAAGAGCTCGAGAGGATGGTCAAACGTTATGGACTGCCGTACGGGCTTACCCACACCTATGCCGGCTACGCGCTCGTCCGCGAAGCAAGACATCTGTGCCAAACCAGGCAGCTGGGAGAGATTCGCAAAATCGCTGTGGAATACTTGCAGGGCTGGCTCAGCCAACGCATCGAAACCACTGGGCAGAAGCAGGCCGCCTGGCGCTCGGATCCCCAATTCAACGGCCCGGGCGGGTGCATCGGCGACATCGGCGTGCATGCATTCCATTTGCTCGAATATGTAAGCGGCCTGCGCGTATCGAGCTTGAATGCCGTGCTGCGAACCGTGGTACCCGGTCGCAAGCTCGACGACGACTGTAGCGCGCTGCTGCGGCTCGACAACGGCGCCGAGGGGGTGCTGATGGCCTCGCAGATCGCAACCGGCGAAGGAAATGGATTGCGCCTGCGCGTCTATGGGGAGAACGGGTCGATCGACTGGCGGCAGGAAGACCCCAACCGCCTGCGCGTGAAATGGGGTGACCGCCCCGAGGAGATTCGCCACGCCGCCGGAGGCTATCTGGGGGCAGATGCGCGCGCGGTGACGCGCCTGCCCGGCGGCCATCCGGAAGGGTACATCGAAGCCTTTGCCGTGCTCTACCGCGAATTCGCCGATGCGCTCGAAGCTCGCCGCGACGGCAACCCCAATCCGATCCCGGCAACACTTCCCGGAATCGAAGCCGCCGTGCGCGGCATGAGGTTCATCGATCGCGGCATTGCGAGCAGCCGCAGTCAGAACTGGCTGGATTTTTAGAAACTGAACTGCACCTGCAGATTCACGTTCCGGTTCCCCGCGCTCGGCGACGAGAAGAAATTCCCGGCGAGTGTCTGCGACTTGCCGAAGAGCAAGGGCGCCGACAGCGCTCCGTTGGGCACTCCCAGGTTTTCGTGGTTGAAAACGTTCGAGGCCCAAACGGAAAAGTTCAGGTTGTATTTGCGGGACGTGGATTGATCCATCCGTCCCGGTCCGCCGCGGCTGCCGCTCAATCCGCCGCCCGCCAATCCGGGAGGGCCGCCCCAGCGGCCGCCGCCGCCCGGTCCGCCGAACCCTCCTCCGCTCCCGCCTTCCACTTTGGGTCCGATGCCGATCACCTTGCTGAGTCGCAGATTCATGGCCACGTTCACGGGACCTGTGCCCAGTCCCACCGGCACGATTCTCTCGTTGGCTGCATACGGTTCAATCGGCGTTCCCGGCGCGGGGTTCTCCACTCCGTACGGGGCCGTGTCGAAGCATCCCCAGCGGGTTTGCATGGCATTGGGCTCGGAGCAATTGGCCGCGTAGGTCGGACGCGCATTGAATTGATTGTTCCCGGTCAGGTCCGTGCCCGTAGTAATGTTGAACGGTGTGCCGGAGTTGGCTACCACCATCGGCGACACCGAGATGGCCCAGGGCAGCATGAAGTTCCCGAAAACCATCAGCCGGTTGTGCACGTCGAAGTTCGTTGGCCCGTAATCCAGGCCCGGATAGCTCGAGATCGAAGGCACCGACCCCACGCCGCCTGTATCGCCCATCGCGTTGCTGTAGGTGTAGTTGGTGAAGAAGCTGTATCTCCGGTAGGTCGTGCGCACCGTCACCATAATTTGATGCTCGCGGTAGAACCCGCCCGACGTGTATTGCAGATTGTTGGTCGACGGCGCCGAAGGAGCCGTTGCGGGATAGAAGCCGGTTTGCGCCAAATCCGCGGGAATCTCTGCCGCCGCGCTTAGATTGTCGGTGAAGAACTGATGGATTCCCTGCGAGTAGACGTAGGTGACATTGCCGGTGATCGCCTTGGTCATCTGCCGGTCGATCCCCACCGCTCCTTCCATGTCGTTAGCGGCGTGAAAGTCGGGCGCGATCGTATAGAAAGTGGGAGCATTGAATCCAGTATTGCTTCCCGTGGTGCTGGCCGAGAGGGGTGTTGTCGCAAAGCGGTTGAAGACGATGCCCGAAGTCTGAATGAACTGCTGTTCGTTCTTTCCGTTCTCATGGATCGCGTTGATCAGATAGGGCGTGCTCGCCCCGAATCCGTTGGGAACCGTGAACCGCTGATAGAACCAGCCATAGCCCGCGCGCAACACCGTCTTGGGCTGCTGTTTGCCCGCGTTCCGGCCCAGTGCATAAGCCAGCGAGACGCGCGGCGCCCAATCGTCCTTGTCGCTGATCCGGTTTTGCGCCTCCCAGCGCAGGCCGTAGCTGAAAGTAAACCGTGGGCTCACCTTCCAGTCATCCTGATAGAAAAGCGCACCATCGAACAGAACCGCCTGCGCCGTGGGGTTGTTGATCTTCGTGTAGGTGTACTGCTGCGGAGAGCAAGAGGCCGGTGGCTTCGCTCCCGGAGGAGTTTGATAGCAACCCACAAAATGTTCGGCGGTCGAGAAGATATAGGCGCCGTTGCTTCCGGAGGTGGTGAAGTTCACATCCGGATAAGCCCGCAGCCTTGTGCCAAAGCTCAGCGCGTGCACTCCCATAGCCCCGGAGAAATAGTTCTGCAACTCCAGATCGTTTTCGTGGTCGATCGACGTCTGCTGCGTGCTGCCGCCGTCGGAGAACTGCTCCTGCAAAGTGAAGGCGGGCAGGCTCGAAACCGCCGATGTGTCGTCGCGAACGCGCCGGTACTGGAAGCGGATATCGTCCACGAGATGTGGGCTGATCACGAGGCTATCGGAGATCTGCAGCGCATTTTCCTGGTCTTCCGTGTTGATCGCCTGCTGCGGCAGAACCAGCCCGTTCTGTCCGATGCTGTTGTTGTTCTTGCTCAGGTTGTATTCTTCGCGAATGGTCGCGGTATTCGACTCACCCAGTTGGACATCGAAGCGCGGGCTGATGTCCAGCCGGGTGGATGTGTTGCCGAAAGCCTCGTCGATCGACGTTCCTGTCAGGTCGGTAGGCGTGATGCTCGCCGGGTCGACGCCCGTCACAATATTCTCGTTTTGCGAATAGCGCGAAAACGCACTGACAAAATACGACGACGACCTCGTCATCGGCCCGCCGGCGGATCCGTGCAGCCGCCAGGAATAGTAAGGCGGTTCGGAGACGCCGACGAGCAGCGGGTTCTGCGAATTGAAAGCGGAATCGTTGCCCGCGAACTCGAAACTGCCGTGAACCTTGTCGGTGCCGGGCTTGGTGAAGATCTCGATGCGCCCATAGCCGAGGCGGTCGAACTCGGCCGAAAAGGGATTCTGGTTGACGCGAATCTCGCGGATCGACGACTTGGGCGGTAGCTGCCCGCCGGTAAATCCGTCAATGTAAATCTGCCCGCCGTTCGGTCCGGCCGCGGGACCGGCCAGCGCCTCCAGCTCATTCTGCAATTCGTCCGGATCGTCGGAAAGCGCGTTCAAATCGTTGCCCTTGATCACCACGGAGTTGGCGTTGCTTTCCGGGCTGGTGTTGACGGTATTGTTCTCCGTCTCCACCTCGACCTGCTGCTGCTCGACTTGGATCTTCATGGAGGGGTTGATCGTGCGCGTCTGGCCGGACGCAAGCGTCACTCCGGGAACCTCGAACTCGGCGAATCCCGCCGCCGTGGCCGTAACGCTGTATGTGCCCGCCGGCAATCCGTGAACCGCATAGGCGCCCACGCCATCCGACGTGGCTTTTCCTGCCACTTCGCCTGTGGTCGTCATCACCACCACGCTGGCGCCCGGAATCACCGCGCCGGTCGGATCCGACACCTGCCCGCGGATCGTTCCTCTCGACGAGGCCGGTTGAGCGTTCGCCTGCGGCGCGGGGTCCTGCGCTGACGCGCCGAGCACGGCGGCAACGCCGAGTGCGAGACTGGCAAAAAAATGAAAGATGCAAGGCGTTCTCAAATACACAAGTCCCTCTTTGTGTCCCGTCCGGGAATAGATTTTGGCCTATTGGGCGTCTGCTGCTGCTTCTGCTCCTCCGCTGCCGCCCATGCTCCAGTTGGAAAGCAGATTCTGGCTTGCCGGGGCCTGCAAGAGCGGCTCAACTCCCGCCAGCAGCGTGATGGCCGTCATCTCCGACGTTCCCTCGGTCGAAACCAGCATTACCGCTTCGCCCTTCTGCAGGTCAGTGAGCTGAATTGCCGGAGCGCGATTCAGCATTTGCTGCGGGTCGCCGCCGAATCCGCCCGCGCCACCATTCTGCCCGGCCCATTGGCCGCGGCTGTTGCCGCCGCCGCTCCCCGGTTGCTGTTCGGGCCTGCCATTCGCAGACCCTGAGGCGCCGCCGGCCGGCTGCGCTCCGCCGTTCCAGCGTCCTTGCGAACCAGCCGCGCCGCCGTTCAGCCGCGCCGCCAGCATCTGGGCCATGCGCTCAGGCAGTCGGCGCATCTGCGAATCGTGCGTGACTTGCACCGTGACCTGCTTCTTGGTGGCCAGGTCTTTTACCACCAGCGTCGAATTGGCCGCATCGACCGATGTCACCGTTCCAGAGATATTGCGGAAGCTGCCCGAGACCACGGCATCGGCGGTGAGCTCGGTCCCGTCCGCGTTCTTTTGGCCCCGCGCGCGCAACTGGTCGCCGGCATGAATTGCGTCGATCGGCGCCGGCTGCGCGTCGTCGAAGCGCACCGAGCCGGGGGTATACCTCTTGAGCACGGTCGATTTCGTGGTGTGGATCGTGACCGTTTTCGTTGTCGGGCCGGCGCCCGCTGTCAGCACGATGACGCCCGAGGATGGGTCCACGCTCTTCACCAGTCCGCCCACGCCGTTGCGCTGCCACTCTTCGCGCTCCTGCTGCTGCTTCGCCGCCACGTCTGCCTGCTTGATGGCCACGATCATCGCCGCCTGCGCTGTCGCGCCCGTCGAGTTGGGATCGATGCGAACCAACACCCGGTCGCCGGTGGAAAGCTCGCTGAATGGAATCGTTGTTGCGCTGCTCAGATCCTTCTGCCCAGGCTCGACCCGCTTGATCGCCGTCGATGCCGGGACCTCAACCTGGTGCACTTCGCCCGCGTCGGTTTTTACCGTAAGCGTGGTGCCGTTGATCGCCGTGATGGTGCCGAGGTACCGGCCGGCGGCCTGCGCGCAAAGATACGAAGCGGCGGGCCCCACGGCGGCCAGCAGCGCCAGCAGCAAAAAAACGAACTTCCTCGACCTCAGACGCATAGGTCCAACTCCCCGCGAAGCGCTCTTCACCGGTCCACTCCGCGGGCTTTTCTTATCCCTCATTCGGTAGACGAATCAGCGGGTGAAAAGGTCGAACCGTGTCTCACGGATTGAAGACCCTCGCCCGGTCGATTCTTGCCGCAATTGGATGTAGACGGTTGCCGAGGGAATCGGTTGACTTTGGCTCGCTCGAAGGGTCGGCCCGGGCCAATCGCGGCGCGCGGGTTATTGTTCAGCTCGGATGATCGGCATCTCGAGGCTTTGAGCGGCAGCCTGCAACTCCAACGAAACTCATCGGCGCGAAGATCGAAAGACGGGCCAACCACATTCCGTCTCGAAGCCGATGCACCACTTCATCCGGCATACGTCACCTGGCCCAGAATCGCTGGCCGTGCGGCTCCCGTCGCCGATGGCACATTCCCCGGCTGCCGATGCCATGTTTGCCACGCCATCAAGGCAAACGCCGCAGCCTCTTTGGCCGACGCCGGCATTCCGAACTCCTCGATGGTCGTCAGCTCGCATCCGAGCGGCTGGAGCCGCTCCGTCAGCATTGCCATCAAGGTCGCGTTGCGCGCGCCGCCGCCGGAGACGATGTAGTCGACTCTCACGCTCTTCATCTTCGCCGCGACAAATCCTCGATAGGCGCAGAAAATCGATTCGGCTGTCAACGCGGTCGCCGTCGCCAGAGCGTCTTCAGGCCTGGCGCTCAAGCGCCGGCACGCAGCGAGAAATCGCGCAGCGTATCTGCGGCCAAACTGCTCCCGGCCGGCGGATCGTGGGGGCTTCAATCGGAAGTAGGGGTTGCGCAGCCCGGCCGTGAGCACGGGCCTCAACACCATGCCCTTCGCGGCTGCAGCGCCATTGCGATCGAACGGCTGCCTCAACAGTTCCAGCGCGAGCGCGTCGATGACCATGTTGCCCGGACCGGTGTCAAACGCGATCACGCGATCGATGCTCGCACCCGGCGGGATCGCCGTGAGATTGGCAATGCCGCCGATATTCTGCAGCACGCGCCCGCGCTCTGCGTCGGCAAACATGGCGTAGTCGAGCAGCGGTACCAGCGGCGCGCCCTGGCCGCCGGCCAGGATGTCCGCCGGGCGAAAGTTCGAGACTACCGGCACGCCAAGAGACGCGGCGATCACCGCGGCCTCGCCGGCCTGCCATGTGCAGGCAAATCGCCGGCCCGCAAAGTCCATCGCCCGCGCCTGATGGTAGAGCGTTTGGCCGTGGCAGCCAATCAGGTCGAGCTTTACGCGATGCCGCCGGCGCGTTTCCATCACCGCCTCGGCGTAGGCCATCCCCAATCGCCAATTGAGCCGCGCCAACTCCGCCGTCGCGATCGATGCCGCGTCCATCGCCGCCAGCACGGCGTTGCGCAGCGCGCGTGGATAGGCAAACGCTTCGTGCGCCAAGAGCGTCAGTCTGGGCCGCAGTTTCCCTGGTGCAAGTCGCACCAGGGCCACGTCGATGCCGTCGGCCGAGGTGCCGCTCATCACGCCGGCAACGATCATGGGCCGCGCGCTCACGCTGTCTCCGCCCCGGTTGCTAGGGGCCGCGAAATTGCAGACGACTCGCCGATTGTCTCGCCAAAGCGCAAGATCCGGTCACGAAGAGCTTCGAGCTTCGCCGGCGAAAGCGCAGCAGGCTGGCTGAAGGGAATGAGATCCTTCCGTTTCTTCTCCGCCTCGCGAGCTCTGGAGGTCACCAGTGCACGAAATGCTCGGGAAGACTCGGCCTGGTGAACCAGCGACTCGTACGCACCAAGAATCGACTCCGGGCTGTGGCAGATTTCTACAAGGTCCATCCCCGCGCGGATCGCTTCAACGACGGCATCGCCGATGGGCATGACTTTGAGAATCCCGCCCATTTCCAAATCGTCGGAAACGACAAGGCCGGAATAGCCGATGCGGCCCCGCAAGACGCTCGTGAT
>JASHTH010000528.1 GCA_030040655.1 Acidobacteriaceae bacterium
GGCATCTGCAGCGGCTGCACGCTGCCGCAGTCGGAGCCCTTGTAGACCGATTCGCTGGTCATGGTGAATTCGACGGGGATCGGGTTCGGGCTGCGGCCGGCCTGCATGGTACCGACGAAGTGCATTTTGCCCTTGGCATGCTCGGGATCGTCCCATGTCGATTCGAGCGTGCCTTTGCCCGCCATCGGGCCGGTACACACCCAGTCGCCGGTCATGCCGTTGGGCTTGAGCGAGACATTGGTGGCCTGGCAGTTGCCGCGGCTCTGCGGAAGAGGCGCGCCGTACCTGTCGATCCACGCCTGCGTGAGGCAGACCTGCGTGGTGCGCGGACCGCCGCCGAAGGCAGCTGATGCGGCAGGGGGCATCTGCATGCCGGGAGGGAATGGCGATTGCTGCCAGGTCATGGTGCTGGTGATCTCCCAAAGACCGGGCTTGCGGTTGATTTGCGCCCGGACAAGGATGGCCACTGCAAAGAGACAACAGCCTGTCGCGATCCAAAGCCGATATTTGCGCATACATCCTCCTCGTTCGATCCCGCAGGCTCGTGCCCGCGCGCGCCTTCACTCTACGCGAGAATGCGCTTGGCGGGGAAGTGGAAAACCGCTAACCATTGCGAGCAGGTACCGAATGCGCTAGGGCCAATAGAGCGCAGGCAACGCGGCCGGCATGGCGGACGACGCCATCTTCGCTGGCGAAGTCGCCCGTAATGCAGCGCACGCCCAGCGCCTCGATGCGGTCGATGTCGGCAACGATCGGCTCGGCCCCCTCGGCTGCGTAACGCGCCAGCGTTTCCGCCGAAAAGGCAGCGGTGTTGACCAGCGCGTAGTCGAAGATGGGCGCGCGCGTGTGTTCGTAGATGCGCAGGATGTGCTCCGAGGCGGTGAGGCCCAGGCTCTCGTTGGCCTCGGTCATTAGATTGCAGACGAACACGCGCACGCCGCGGGCGCCAACCAGTGTGGCGGAGAGATCGCGAACGAGCAGATTGGTAATGAGCGACGTGTAGAGCGAGCCCGGACCTATGGTGATGAGATCGGCGCGCTCGATCGCTTCGACGGTTTCGGGCAGCGGCACGGGGTCCGGAGGGTCGAGCATGAGCTCGGCAATATGCTTCTGGCTGGCATTGATATTGGTTTCCCCACGCACCAGCGAGCCGTCCTCCATGCGGGCGACGAGGGTCGCGTTGGCCGTGGTCACGGGATAGATGCGTCCACGCGTGGCCAGCACCTTGGAGGCCAGTTCGATGGCCAGGGCGAAGTCGCCGGTGATCTCGGTGAGCGCGGCGACGAAGAGATTGCCAAAGCTGTGGCCCTGCAGCGCTCCTCCGGCGCGGAAGCGATGCGTGAAAAGCTGGGCCAGCAGATCTTCCTCTTCGCTGAGCGCCACCATGCAGTTGCGCAGGTCGCCGGGCGGAAGCATGTTAAAGTCCTGGCGTAGGCGTCCCGACGATCCGCCGTCATCGGTGACGCTGACCACGGCGGCCAAGTCGGAGATGAAAGATGGCGCCCCCTCGGCATGCGCGCCCGGCACGGCCACATGCTTGCGCAGCCCGCGCAGCAGCGTAGAAAGGCCCGAGCCGCCGCCGATGGCGACCACGCGCAACAGCCGCGTCTCCGCGGACGGTCCTGAGCCGGCGGGACCGGTCGATGAGTGTCTCAATTGTGCGTACGCCTCGGAGGTCACGACACCGCCTTCACGGAACTTCAGGATAAAGCAACTCCGTGAATCGGGGATCGTCGACCATGCTCTGAAAATCGTTGTCGGCGCGAGCCTGCAGCCGGTTCTTGGGATTCAGCTCGATGGCGCGGGCCAGGTTATTCAGGCAGTCCTGGCTGCGGCCGGTGATCGAATCCAGGAGGGCCAGGCCATAGTGCGCAAAGTCGGCCTCGGGATAGTCTTCCAGAATAAGATTGAAGTGCTCGCGCGCTTCTTCGTAGTAGCCGGTATTCAACTGCGATACGGCATAGTCGTAGTGCTCTTCGGGCGTGAGAAAACTCAACTGCGACTGCGCGAGCTGCCGCTTGCAGGTAGCGACGTACATCTTGCAGCGCTCGGCGAGCTGAGCCGGCGCCGTGGCCAGCAGCTTCTCGAAGGCGGCAAGGGCCTTCTCGTATTTGCCGCTCTGCAAGAGCTGCACAGCGGATTCGTAATGCTGAAAGGCGGCTGCTACAGCAGCGGCGGTTAGCCCGCCGGAAGCCACGGCAGCGATGGACGGCTTTTTGCGGCTGGGCGCCGCGGATCGAACTTCTTGCATCATGACATCGCCGGGAGCTTGCACTTCCCCCCGCCCGGCCGAACCGTAGATATGCCGGCAAAAGCGGGCGCTTGAGGAATTGTGCTACTCAGCCAACTTTTATACGCAGTACGGCGCATTCCGTCAATGGGCGGCGTGTGAAGAAGCTTAATTGGGAAGGTACGGGCTTCAGCCCGCACGTTGATTGCCCCCCAAAGACTCCGGGGCTTTAGGCAGCGTCTGACGAATCGAAAACGCCGAAGATCAGGCCGGAAAAAGTTGGGCTCAGTATCCCTCAGGGGCTAGGCGGTGTTTGACGAATCCCCGTTTGAATGCTTTGTAACAGGGCACGACTTCACAGGCTGCGGAAAAACGAAATCATGAGTCAGGGCACGACTTCACAGGTTGCGGAAAAACTCGCTCTGCGAGCGGTTTTGAAAGGGCACGGCTTTAGCCGTGCCGAACAAGTCCTTTGTTTTTGATTTTTCTCGCGGGCTTCAGCCCGCGAGAAACCGATCCTAGGAATTTTTCCGCAACCTCTTCAGTCGTGCCGGGAAGAGCTCCAAAAGGATCGGGGCTTTAGCCCCTGAGGACTGATTTCGCGCAAGCGCCGGTTGTCATCCCTTTTTCCCGTAGATTGCGGGATTCAGCAAGGGGTCGTTGTACATCTTCAACTGCAGGTAAAGCTTGAAGCGGCGTGCGCCGGCGAGGGTCTCCTGCCACAGCCGGTCGAGGCAGTGGGCGAGGTCGGCACGCTGCTCCTCGAGAAGCGCGAGCCGATCGCGGTTGCGCTCCGCGTGGCCGGGCGCGGCGCCGGCGCGGACGATCTCTTCGCGCGTGTGCCAGATCTTGAGCGCAAGGATCGAGAGCCGGTCGATCATCAGGCCGGGCGACTCGGAGTTGAGCGGAGCTTCGAGATTCGGCAGCCCTTTGCTCTCCAGCCAGGCCAACAGCGCGCGGTCGAGCTCTTCGGCCAGATCGTTGCGAAGCTGATTGGTGCGGTCGATGCGGTGCTTCACGTCGGCGAGCTCCGGGTCGGTTGCGTCGGGGGCGCGGGCTTCGTCTTCGATGTGCCACAAGTCGAAGTTGGCGCGATGCTGTCGGGCAACCGCGCGCAGCCACGCGTCTTCACCAGCGATGGCTCTGAACCGCTCTTCTCCGTCGGGAGCTTCGCTTCCTCCAGGACCAATGTGCCAGAGCTCGGTGAGCTGGTCGTGGAGCTTGACGATGGCGTCGGCAGAGAGCATGTCCGGTGGCAGAACAACAATCTCAGCTCATGAGGGCTTGCGTCCACGTCGAAACTTCGAAATCAGGAACGAGACGCACCATGTGAAACAGAAGTAAAAGAAGAAATTTGCAGCAGCGGCAGGGAAAAGCAAGAAAGCGTGTGCATTTTGGGCAATCGCAGCCGAGCAGAGTACGCCCGGCATTAGTAGGACCATGGTCAATGAGCCGAAAGTACCGCCAAGGAAGCCCAGATTCGCGATCATGGTCGTGAATGTTGCGAATGCAACTCCCAGCCCAACCGCGATTATCTAGGTCAATCGACGCTGGCCCTGTGACATTGCGGACTCACCAAGTCTAGCAGCTTCAATTCTGGGGGCCTTGAGCCGTCAAGTCTATGGTAGATACTATCCTCACCGGGAGTCCACGCCTCCAACGGAGCTTCAATGGCCGACGTAACAGAGCGCTTTCTTTGTATCGCCAGCTATGAGAAGGGACAGGAGTTTTTGCGCCAGTGCGCGGAAATGGGCGTAAAGCCTACGCTGCTCACCGTAGAAAAACTGCGCGACGCCGACTGGCCGCGCGACGCGCTGGAGGACATCACCA
>JASHTH010000529.1 GCA_030040655.1 Acidobacteriaceae bacterium
TCTAAATCTCCAAAACCGGTGCACAAAGAAGAGGTCCTGTTTGCAAATGCCTGATTTTTCAGGAGAAATGGTAGGCACGATTGGATTCGAACCAACGACCTCTTCCGTGTCAAGGAAGCGCTCTAACCAACTGAGCTACGCGCCTGCACCGCGATAGGGCTAGTTTAGCAGGGTCGAAGCACTGGGAAAAGGCGCACGTTGCGAGCCGAGGCCGGCCTCGACCTCCAGTAGCACAGGATTCCCCTGCGCGGCGCCGTGCATTACGGTAATTATGGAAGAAGCGAGGACTCACAGCCCCACACCGCGGCTACCGGCACCCCGATGGCCCGAAGTCGTTTGTTCGACGATTCCGGATCTGAGTCGAGCGTTTCGGTCTGCGGTCTTCTCGAACTTGCTATGGCACGCTCTCCAGGTACGAGATTCAACTCATACCGATCGGCTCCCAATCTGCTCACCTTGTTGCGGATTTGCATGATGCCGTTCCTCGTGGCTGCCACGCTGGATGGCGAGTATCGCTTGGCATTCGTCCTCTTCGTCGCCGCCGGGTTCACCGATGCTCTGGATGGCACGCTGGCGCGGATCTTGAAGCAGCGCACCATGCTGGGCCATTATCTCGATCCGGTCGCGGATAAGTTGCTGCTCAGCACGCTCTTTCTGGTGCTCATGCATCTGCGGCTGATTCCGGTTACCGTAACGGCGCTGGTCTTTGGTCGGGATTTGGGGATTTTGATGGTAGCGGCGCTGCTCTACGCCGCGGTGGGATGGCGCGAATTCAGCCCCAGCATCTTCGGCAAGGCCAATACGCTCACCCAAGTGGCCGCCGTCGCGGCGGTGCTGCTGCACCAGTTGGTTGCTGCGCGATGGGTCGTCGTCTTTCGTCTCATCGCGCTGGATGCAACCATGGTGCTGACCGTGGTTTCTGGTCTTCATTATGCTTGGGTTACGGCACGGCGGTTGGGTGGCGCGGCAGTCAACGGCTCCGCCGGAAAATAAGCAGCCGACCGCCGGCGCCTGCGATCGGCGAATCGGCCTAATAATCGTCCGCGACTTCCCTTTTCTCGGCCGTTTCTTCGATTTCCATGTCACGGAACTCTTCAGAGTCAAAAACCTCGCCACATTCCAGGCACTCGACGTATTCGGCGTCGTCGTGCCGGGAAACAATTCGAACTTTAGGATGCTTACAAATGGTCGTCATCGCTCCCGTGAGCATCGGAACCTGCCCCTCTTTCCGCAAGATTGTAGCGAGCTTTTTGGCAATTTGAAACGAGTATTTGTTGAATCTTTTTCCCCTGAGGAACTCTTCGAGGGCGTACCAAACCGTGATCGCCTGCCTTGAAATGGCGACGGAATCGGTCGTATACTGAATACGGACTGATCCGGTCGGATATTCCATGCTCAAGCTGACCAAAAAGGCGGATTATGGGCTGATGGCGCTCAAGTACCTCGCCGAACACCCTGAGACGCCGGCATTGAGCGCCAAGGATATCGCCGATGCCTACGGAATCCCGGCGCAATTGCTTGCCAAGATTCTGCAACGGTTAACCAAGACCGGCCTGCTTCGTTCCCACGCGGGCATGAACGGCGGATATGCCCTGTCGCGGGATGCGCGCAAGATTTCGGCCTACGAAGTCATTCACGACATCGATGGGCCGTTCTTCATCACTTCCTGCACCAAGGGGTCGAAATCCTGCGAGCTGACGCCGAGCTGCACGATCAAGGAGCCTTTGGCGCGGGTCAACGAGACCATCGCAGGAGTGTTGAAAAGCATCAGCATTCACGATCTGGCGGAATACGAATCCCCCGCGGTCAAGCCTCGCGAGGCGCACGGGTTGGTTTCGTTGACGCTGTAACGCAATCTTCCCCCTCTGCCGGCGAGCGGCAGAGAGCGTTGAGGACGGAGACGAGATGAGCACAGTTGCCAGCACAGTGGAAGCTCCGGCAGGCGTGCGCTTGCCGATTTACATGGACAATCACGCCACCAGCCCGATCGACCCCCGGGTGCTGGAGGCGATGATGCCGTACTTCACCAACAAGTTCGGCAATGCCGCCAGCCGCAACCACTCCTTTGGCTGGGAGGCGGAAAAAGCCGTCGAGAATGCGCGCGAGCAGATCGCGCGGCTGATCGGCGCCAACGCCAAGGAGATCATTTTTACTTCGGGCGCGACGGAAAGCGACAACCTGGCCATCAAGGGCATCGCCGAGATGTACCGCGAGCGCGGCAACCACATTATCACGCAGGTAACTGAGCACAAGGCCGTGCTGGATACCTGCAAGCGCCTGGAGAAATACGGCTACCGCGTCACCTACTTGCCGGTGAAAGCCGACGGCCTGATCGATCTCGACGACCTGACCCGCGCCATGGACGACAAGACGATCCTCGTGACCATCATGGCGGCGAATAACGAGATCGGCGTGCTCCAGCCGATTCGCGAGATCGGCAAGCTGTGCCATGAAAAAGGCGTCCTCTTCCATACTGACGCCGTTCAGGCCGTGGGCAAGGTGCCGTTTAACGTGATCGCCGACAACGTGGACGTGGCGTCGATCAGCGGGCACAAGATCTACGGACCTAAAGGCGTGGGCGCGCTCTACGTTCGCCGGCGCAACCCCCGCGTGCAGATCGCCGCGCAGATCGACGGCGGCGGCCACGAGCGTGGCATGCGCTCCGGAACGCTGAATGTTCCGGGCATCGTCGGCCTGGGCAAGGCCTGCGAGATCGC
>JASHTH010000530.1 GCA_030040655.1 Acidobacteriaceae bacterium
AACTGCTCTCCGGGCGCATACAATTCCTGAAGGATGGCGAAGTCAAAGGACAAGATATTCGAGATTGCCTGCCCCGACTGCGGAGGCATGCTCAAGGTGGATGCCGCGACCGGCGTGGTGGTGAGCCACACGCCCGCGCCGCGCAAGCGCATGTTCGAGGACCTGGAGACGGCGGCCAAGGCCATGCGCGAGCACGACGAGCGCAAGGAGTCCATCTTCCGGCAATCCGTCGAGGCGGAAAAGAACAAAGAGGATATCTTCGAGAAGCGATTTGCCGAGGCGCTGCGCAAGGCGAAGGATGCGCCCGAAGGCAAGCCGCTGCGCGAATTCGACCTGGACTGAACGCAGGCAGAGCTCGACTTCGCGCTGCGGCTCCGGTCGGAGCCGATCCTCTCCACGCCATGCGACTCAAGAGGAACTCTCGCGAAAGTACCGCGGGCCCACGATTTACCACTTCCCGCCGCCGGCAAGTCGGGCGATACTCTATTTACGTTCCGCATTCGCGTTCGATCTTTGCGTTCTTGCTTGCCTCGTCGCAAGCGGAGAACGATTACGGCGGTTCTCCAATGGAGTTCTGGGCGAAGCGAAATCGCTGAGTGGCATTTTCCTCAGGAAAAAGCCACCTTGCGCAACCGATAAAATGCCTCATAGTAATTGGAGAACCACCCTAGGAGAGAGGATCCATATGGTCGTTGTGCCGATTCCGAATCCATCTGTCGAAGCTGCTGCCGAGCCGAGCTCAGCAACGTCGCCGGCCGCCGCACCATCGAAATCCAACGACTGGCTCTGTTACTCGGCGTGCGGAACGCTGCTGGCCAGCGGCGTTCTGCTGCTGAGCGGCAACCGCCGCGCCGGACTGCTGGCCGCGATCGCCGGCACGACGCTGGCCGCGCTCGACCAGCAGGATACTGTGCGCTCGTGGTGGAACGCGCTTCCCGGCCTGATGGACGACGCCAACCGCATGATCGGCCAGGTGCAGAACGTCGTCCAGAATGTCGATGTGCAGCGGGAGAAGCTGCGGGCGCTGGTGGAGAGGTAGCTCTGTCAGGCCCCGTGGCTCTCATGCTCCGTCAATCGCTCGCGGCGTTGAATGGCGCGCACCGACGGCTCAATTCCTCCGTTCGACCAGATACCGCGCCACCGACTTCAGCCCATCGGCGCGGCTGCCATAGGGCGCGAGCGCGCCGAACGCCTCCTCAATCAATTGCGCGGCGTCGCGCCGGCTCTGTTCGATGCCGAACACTGCCGGCCATGTGGCCTTTTCCGTCGCGATATCCTTACCGGCCGTCTTGCCCAGGTGTGCCGAGTCTTCGGTCATGTCCAGGATGTCGTCGACGATCTGAAAGGCCAGCCCGGCCTTGCGGCCAAAGCGATCCAGGCGCACTTCGTCTTCGGCATTGGCGCCCGCGTACACTCCGCCGGCAACGACACTGACCCGGATCAGAGCGCCCGTCTTGGCGCGATGGATTGCCTCGACAAGCTGCGGCGTTGGCTTCAGATGCTCGCTCTCTAGATCAAGCACCTGCCCGCCGATCATGCCTTCCACCGTTCCCGTTGCCTCGGCAATGAGCCCGACGATGCGGACCACGGCTGCCGGCGGCGTATCCAAGCCGGCCAGCACTTGGTACGCGCGCGTCTGCAGGGCATCGCCGGCCAGGATGGCAATGGCTTCGCCGAACGCCACATGGCAGGTCGGCTTGCCGCGGCGCAAATCGTCGTTATCTAGCGCCGGTAGATCGTCGTGAATGAGCGAGTAGGTGTGCAGCATCTCGATCGCCGCGCCCAGCCGTTCGATTCCCCGCGGCAACGCGCCGGTAATCGTTGCGGCTGCTTGCATGGCCAGCACCGGACGCAATCGCTTGCCGCCGGCGAAAGTGGAGTGGCGCATGGCCCCGTGGATCGAAGCGGGCACGGTGGCGTCGCTGGGCAAGAGCTCCTCCAGCGCGCGATCGGTCAGCTCCGCGCCCTCCTGGATGAGCGATTTCACGTCGGCGAGCATGCTCCCTCATGATAAACGAGGCTGGTTTCTGCCCCTGAGCTTTCTCTCCAGTAAACACAGGACTGTGACGAATGCAAGTGCGATGCCGCTCAGCCAGCGTCCGGCGATCGCATCGCCCATCGTGCTCCAGGTCGCATCCACATTCGCCACGCCGCGCGGAACGGGAACCACGATCAAGCCGTCGTCGCGGCTGCCCACCTCCCGTACCGGCCGCCCGTTCAGCGTCACTCGCCACGCCGGATACTTACGCAAGCGCAGGATAAGATATCCCGCCTCGTGGGTGGTTGCCGAAACATGGAAACGTTCGGGCGCAACCCAGGTCGCCGGGAATGTTGCTTGGCAACTGTGTTGCGACGGATCCCAGACCGGATTGTCGATATCTTCGGATGGAGCACCCAAGGTTTTGTTCGGATCGGGGACGAGGCATGCGCCGGGAAGTCCGGCAGCCACGAGCGAGTTGTCTGCATCGGGCGGCGCGTACTCGTTGTATCCTTCGAAACCCGTGCCCGAGCGAAAGGTCCTCAGCATGCCGGAAATGGAATCGTCGGCGTCGCAACTCTGGCGAAAGTTATAGTTAGCGAAAAGCGTAGCCGCGACGAAGATCATCGCGAACAGGATTGCCAGCCCGGCTTGCCGCCAGCGCTTTGCCGGCCAGAGCGCCGCGGCCAGCAATACGCCCATCGGTGCTTCCAGCACCAGCATCCATCGCCAGGGAAACTGCAGCATGAGCAGTTTCGGCGCCAGCGTCCACACCGGTTTCGAAACGGGAAACTGAAGAAATAAGATGGCTGCGAGGATCGACGCCAGCAGAATCCACCAGTCGCGGTGCTCCTTGAGCCTGCCGCGCCGCCACGCAACCGCGAGCGCAAGCAGCGCCAGCAAGAGCATGGTGGAAGCGATGATCGAGACCTTGAGCAGCACGGCGTCGTGCAGGTCCATGGCCGGGTCGGAGTGGCGCGCGAAGAGCCAGTTCGCTTCCACGCGGCTGCCGGGGTCGAGCGTGGTCGCCTGTGCCACGTCGACCCAACGCTGCTCCCATGTGGCCGGAAAGAGATAGATCGATGCGAGGCCGATGCCCAGCATCGCCGCACCAGCGGCGCGCAGCACCGGAGCCCAGGATCTTCGCAGCACCGCCGCGCCCAGGGCGACCGCAGCCAGCAGATAGCAGCCCATGATGCCGATGGGCACGTCGCTGAGCCAAAGGCCCGCGATAGCGATCGCCAGCGTAGCCGCCGAGCCATCGAATGCGCGGCGTGTTGAGCTGGCGGCCTCGCTGCGCTCGCGCAAGGCGAAAAGCAGGAGCAGCGGAATCCAGAAGCCGCCGGTCATCTCGCCGAATGCGCTGCGCTCATAGGTGTTGAAGAGCGAGTAGCCGGAAAAGATGGCAATGCAGCCGGCTAACGTGGCCGGGCCGTCGCAGAGCAGCTCAAGCGCAAGCGCACGCGTGGCCAGCCCGGTGCCGGCCAGTAGAAGGAACGCAAGCCCGGCAGGTACAACGCCCCACGGCATGAGCCGCTCCAGCGCGGCGCCCAGTATCCACGTCAGCGGTGGATAAAAGACAAAGCGCGGCTCGCCGGCGCCGTAGTTCGGAGTTGCCGTCCAATGCGGATAAAAGAGCCCATGACGCCAACTGTTCGCGGCCTCGAACCATGAGAGCAGGTGAAAGTCGAAATCGTGACCGCACGAGTAACTGTAGATCTTGAGCGGGGCGCTGGCCAGTGCGGCGACGAGGATCACGACGGCTGGACCGAAACAGCGGCGCGCCATCCGCCCCCAGTCGATCGCGGCGAGCCGGCTCATGGCTCCAGCAGCAGCGTGTGCCGCGTATGGGCCTTCACTGCCGCCGCGCTGAAGGGAAGCGCGAAGGTCGTGCCCGCGGAATAGTCCTTCCACTGGTCGCGGAAGTGCGGGCTCAGCGGGTTGCCGCTCTCGCCCAGCACGATGTCCTCCGTCGATCCGTCGATGTTGCTCCAATCCATCGTGAATCGCTGCGATGGACCGAAGGCGCGGCCCACCTGCTTCACCGTAATCGTGTCGCCGCTCAGCGGCTGCGGGCCGGTACCGGCGATGCGGCCGACGAATGGCAAGAATGCAGCCAGCGGGTGCTCCAGATCGATGACGTGCCAGCTCCCATAGCGCCACTGGCTCACATCGCTCGGCGCCTTGCCCCGTTCCATCCCTTTGCGCACCGCATCGGTCAGCAGCGCATCCCAGTTCTTGTAGCTCTTGGGCAGCCAGTCGGGATTGGCGTGCATCACGATCTCTTCCTCGGCAAAATCCGACTCGGCCCAGGCATAGTCCTTGGCGTCGCCGCCCAGCTTCGATTCGAGCAGGATGCGGCCCAAAGCCGCGCGCGTCTGCGTAACGAGCGACGCCGCGGCCGAGTCGATGCTCAGTCTCCCGTCCCAACTGCGCATCAGGTCGGCGGCCTTGCGCAAGCGGTCATCGACGCCGGCGGTATGATCGATCGCGTAGGCGAAACGGTGCGCCAGCTCCTGGTCGACCTCGCTATAGATGTCGGTCTGCACGGCGAGCAAGTCTCTGGGCGTAAGCCCGTCGCGCCCCTGCAGCAGTTTGTAGATGCGCTCGATGCGATAGGGATCCACCCATTCGAGCGTGAGCGGGTAGGGAGACTTCTCGGTTGTCACCCGCGAGTTGGCTGTAGCGAGAAAGCCCGACGGCGGATCGAAGGCACCGGGCAGATCGTCGAAGGGAATATAGTCCTGCCACTCGTGGCGATTGTCCATTGCATTAATCGGCGCGCCGATCAGTCCTCCCGGCCGGATCGGCACGGCGCCCACGGCATGGTACGCGATGTGCCCCTGGTCGTCGGAGTAGACGACATTCTGCGTCGGCCAGCTCCAATGGCTGAGCGCGGCAGAAAACTCCGCCCAGTTTGCAGCCGTGTTCATCGCGTAGACCGGCAGCGCGTTGAAGGCCGGATCGTAGAGCGTCCACTTCAGCGCGACCGGTTGCGTCTTCTCTCGCAGGATCGGGTTCAGTAAAGCTCCGTGATCGGTGGACTGAACATCGAGCGTCATGTCTTTGGCGCCGCGAACGCGAATCGTCTCATGATCGATGCCGAGCGGCTTCCAGCTCCCGTCCGGCGCCTGGTAATTGCCCTTTCCGTCGAGTTTCTCGACGTACAGATCCTGCACGTCGGCGAGAAGCGCGGTGAATCCCCAGGCCACATGCTCGTTGTGGCCGGCGATCACAAAGGGAAACCCCGGCAGCGTGACTCCTGCGGCGTGATAGCCCGGCGCGCACAGATCGGCCATGTACCAGATGTTGGGCACGCTCAGGTCGAGATGCATGTCGTTCGAGAGCAGCGGCCGCCCGCTGTTCGTATGCTTGCCCGAGATGACCCAGTTGTTCGAGCCGGCGGCGCATCCCGTGCATGCCGGGAGCCCAAGCAGCGCGCGCAGCGAACTCAAATCCTCATTCGACCGGGCGTCGTTCTCGAAAAGTACGGTGTTCCGCGAGGGTACGGGTTTTACAGGATGCGAAAAAGCTCTTTTGAGAGCGGGACAAGTGTCAGGGCACGACTTCAGTCGTGCCGCAAGCAGCGCAAAATCGGTTTGCGCTTTGGCCCCTGAGGTTCCGGGGAATTCCGCGGGGGCTGAAGGCCCGCGAGAGAACAATGCGCTCAACGTAGGGGCTGAAGCCCGCACCCTCCCGAATTGGCTTTCTTGTCCGCGCGAACCCGTCGTGCTCGCCTGCGTCTTCTCATCCTCCTCGTCGTCGCTTGCCGACGGTGGAATTGGCTGAGGCTGCGTCAAATCCACCTGCACGCCGGTGGGCGGATGATCGCGCCACGAACCCACGGGATAAAGATCGCTTTCGAGCTTCGGGTTGTGCAGATCGGCCGAGACCCGCGCGCGGCCCAGCTTCACATCCCAATGCGTATCGAGCGTCTGCACCATCATCAGTCCGACGCTGATCGAATCTGTGCCGCTCCATGGTTGCGGCTTGTAGAAAAGCAGCCGGAACTCCGGCGGCAGGGAATTCTGGTGCTGCGCGATAAACAGGTTCACGCCGCGCGCGTAGTCCTCGAGCCGCGCTCGTTCGTCGGCGGGAAGGTCCGCATAGATGCGATGAGCGGTATTGCGAATCTCAAGCACGCGCTGCGCCTCGTCGTGCTTCAGCAGCGCGCGGCCCAGGATTTCGGCCAGCTCGCCGTTGGCGTTGCGCCGCAGCGTGTCCATCTGCCAAAGCCGGTCCTGTGCGGTCACGTAACCCTGCGCCAGGAAAAGGTCGTCCTGCGTGGCGGCGGAGATGTGCGGCACGCCGTGCTCGTCGCGCGCCACGGTCACCGGCGCCGACAATCCCGAGATGTGTTCCGCTCCATC
>JASHTH010000066.1 GCA_030040655.1 Acidobacteriaceae bacterium
ATATGGCGCAGCCACGGTCTTGCGCCACCTGCAAAATCCGGCTCATCATGGTCCATGGCCCAAAAAGCAAGACTCGCCAAGTACAACATCATCGCCTTTGCCACCATCGTGGACGTGGAGCGTGCCAAGAGCTTCTACCGCGACACGCTTGGATTAACGCTGGTGAGCGAAGAACCGCCCTTCGCGCTGGTCTTCGATGCCAACGGCATCATGATCCGTCTCGGCATGGGCAAGGAACTGCCCAAAGTGCCGGGCACCGTGCTGGGCTGGCAGGTCCCCGATATCGCTGCAGCCATTCGCGAGCTGGGCGACGCGGGGGTGCGCTTCGAGCGCTTCCCCGGCTTGAAGCAGGACGAACTGGGCGCATGGACCGCGCCCACCGGCGCGCGCGTAGCGTGGTTCCGCGATCCGGACGGAAATATTCTGAGCCTATCGGAGCATCCCGAAGCGAAACGATGATGTCTCGGCGCCGAGGCTCGAATCTGGCTCAGGGAACTACGTCATTCTTTGCCGCACAAACTGCCGCGCTGCGAGCAGGATCGCCGCGCATCCCATGACGGTGAGCACCGCGGCCTGGGTCCATAGATCGCTCACGCCCGCGCCGCGCAGAATAATCCCGCGCAGGATGCGGATGTAATACGTCGTGGGAATGATGCGGCTGATGCCCTGGAAGATGGGCGGCATGTTCTCGATGAGAAAGATATAGCCGGAGAGGAATACGGACGGCAGAATCGTCCCCATCGATAGTTGAAAAGCTTCGGCCTGCGTGCGCGCCTTGCTGGAGATGAGAAGCCCGATCCCCAGCACTGTCAGCAGAAAGGGCAGCGACATGGCCAGCAGCACGATAACACTGCCGTGGATGGGGACGAGAAAGACGATGCGCATCACGATGAGGATGGCGCAAAGCTCTCCGAACGCAAGCACGCCGTAAGGAACCATCTTTCCGACCATCAGCCCCAACGGCGCGACGGGCGTCATCGTCAACTGCTCCAGCGTGCCGCGTTCGCGCTCGCGCACCAGGCTCAAGGCGATGAGGAGAATGGTCATCACCTGCAGCAGGATCGCAACGAGGCCGGGCACAAAGAAGTTCGCCGAGCGCGTCGCCGGGTTATAGAGCACCGAGGGCCGCACCTCGATGGGCATCTTGCCACCGGGCAGCGCGCGAACCAGCGACTCTCGCAGTGTGACGCCGGTCGACGTGCTGACGGCCTGGCCGGCCACGGTCGAGTCGGAGCCGTCGACCAGCACCAGCACGGTCGCCGTCGAACCATCCTGCAGATGGCGCGCGTAATCGTAAGGAATGCGAATGCCCACGCGCGCCTTGCCCGAGCGCACGGTGTCGTACATTTGTTCCTTGCTTTGCGCGTAGCTCCGGAGCTGGAATATGTCGGAGTTGGCGAAGCTCTGGAGCAACTGTCGGCTCTCTTGCGTCTGCGACTCGTCGTAGACCACCGTGGGAATCTGGCGGACATTCGTGTCAACGGCGAAGCCAAAGAGGAACAATTGGAGCATGGGAATCAGCAGCGCAAAAAAGAGCGTTCCCGGATCGCGCACGATATGGATGAACTCTTTGCGGCAGACCGGAACGAGGCCTTGAAATAGCTGCTTCATTGCGAGTTCTCCATGATGCGATAGGTAAGCGTGACGAAGACGTCCTCAAGCGAGGGCTCGATCGCCCGAACGGTCGATCCGGCAAGCTGTGCCTGAAGAGCGGCAGCCTCGGCCGCGTCGACCAGCGCGTGGATGGAGCGGCCGAAGATCGTCACCTCGCGCACGCCGCGCATCTTGCGGACCTCCTCAAGCAACGAGGAAGGGTTTTGCGTGTCGATCTGCAGGCGCTGCGTGCCTACCGGATTGGCCTCGGGCAGGCGCTGCAACTCGGCGACTGTCCCCAGCGCGACCAGCTTCGACAAATAGATGTAGCCCACGCGGCCACAGCGCTCGGCCTCGTCCATGTAATGCGTGGTGACGAAGAACGTCACGCCCTGTCCGCTGAGCCGGAAGATCAGATCCCACAGCGCGCGCCTTGCCACGGGATCGATGCCGGCGGTCGGCTCGTCGAGAAAGACGACCTGCGGCGAGTGAATGATGGCGCAGGCCAGCGCCAGCCGCTGCTTCCAGCCGCCGGAAAGCTGCCCGGCGCGGCGCTTCATGTAGTGCTCGATGCCGGTGAGGGCCAGCACTTCTTCCTTGCGCAGTTCGGCCTGGCTGCCCTTGATGCCGTACACGCCGGCGTAGAAGTCGATGTTTTCAGCGACGGTCAGGTCTTCATAGAGACCGAACTTCTGCGACATGTAACCCACATGGCGCTTGATCTCGAGCGGGTTTTTGCGGATATCCATGCCCAGAATCGCTCCGGTCCCCTCGGTCGGCGCAAGCAGTCCGCAGAGCGCCTTGATGATCGTTGTCTTGCCCGAGCCGTTTGGCCCGAGGAAGCCGAAGACCTCGCCTTTGCCGATGGCAAAGGTCACGTCGTTTACCGCCGTGAATGAACCGAAGCGAATCGTAAGGTGGTCGGCCGCGATTACCGTCGTCATTTCAGCCGCACCGTCGCATACATGCCCGACTTGAGAATTCCATCGGGGTTGTCGACGTAGACCTTCACGCCAAAGACCATGTGTTCGCGATCGTCGGTGGTCTGCACGTTGCGCGGCAAAAACTCGCCCTGCGAGGCGATCTCCTGCACGCGGCCCATGAAGCGCCCTGAGAATCCCTCCACGCGCACCTCCGCGGTTTGCCCCAGGCGCACGCGCGACAACCGGGTCTCTGGAACGTAGACCTTTACCCAGAGCTGCGAGGCTTCCTGCAGCGTGAGGACGATCTGTCCCGGCGGAACGAGATCTCCGGGACGAATGCTTACGGTTTCCACGACGGCGTCGGCCGGCGTGATCAACGTTGCTTCTCGCAATCGCGCATCCAGCTCCGCTACGTGGCCTTGCGCTTCGGCCAGGCGGCCGCGCGCGGCTTCAATATCTTCTCTCCGAAAACCCTTCCAGGCCAGCACCGCCGCGGCCTGAGCCTCGCGGTACCGCGCCTCGGCCGCATGCAGGTCTTCCGCCCGTGTTCCGGCTTGCAGAAGCGCCAGCCGCTGCCGAGCCGACTCCGCCTTCTGCGCCGCTGCATCGCGCTTATCGCGGGCGTCGTCGAACTGCTGCCGTGAGATCGTGTCCGAGGCAATCAGCTTCGCCATGCGCTGGTAGAACGTTTCGGCGTTTGTGGCGTCGGCTTGCGATGCCGCGTAGTCGGCCTGCGCCTGGTCCAGCTCCTGCTTGCGCGGGCCGTTTTTGGCTTCTTCCAGGGCTGCCGCCGCGGCCTTCGCGGAAGCCTGGGCCTCTTCGATTTCTTCGGGACGGTTGCCGCGCAGCATGCGATCGAGATCCGCCGCTGCCTGCACTTGAGCCGCCGCGGCCTGTGTGCGCTGCGCCTTCAACTCGTCGCATTCAAAGCCCACCAGCAGCGCGCCGGCTTTCACGCGCTTGCCCTCTTCAACCCGGACATTGGTGACGCGGCCGCCGATCTTCGACCCGATCTGAATTTCGCGAGTCTCTACGGTGCCCGAGTAGTCGTCGGCGCGGCCACGCCCCATTTGCGCCAAGAGCAGCCATGCCCCGGCGAGCAGCGCTATCGCTGCCGCTCCAATCCAGAGAAATCGCGCTTTCATGCCACGCCCTCGACCAGCAACTCGAGGCGCGTCTTCATTGCCTCGATGAGCCATTGCGGTTCCACCCCCTCGCGCATGAGCCACTCGAGCATGGTGGCGAGGTAGACGGCGAAAAGAGTCTCCGCGACCGGCATCGCGGGCATCGGACACTTCCGTGGAATCCGCTCGATCGTGCCGGCCAGGGCTTGGATGACTTTTTCGCGGACTACCAACAACCATCCTTGCGACGCCGGGTGGAAAAAGGTTTCCAACAGCAGCTTTTTGGCAGGATGGCTGATTCGCGCGTTTTCCTCCGTCAAACTCACGATCAGCTTGACCACGCCGGCAAAAGTCGGCGGCTCTCCGGTGGCTTCGAAATCGGCGACGATGCGCTTCAGCTTTTCCGCGCGCGCTAAAGCCACTTCGTGCAGGATCAACTCTTTGCGGGGAAAATAGTTGAAAAACGTGGCGCGCGAAATGCCCGTTGCCGCCGCGATCATCTCCACCGTGATTTCGTCGAAGCCGTGCTTTCCAAAAAGATCGAAGGCGGTACGCACGATTTCGGCACGCGTTTGCTGCTGTTGGCGGGAACGAAGCGAGATTGAACTACGATCCAATTTTTAGACTATAGTCTATTAAATAGATCCATGTCAAGAAATGGAGCGGGCCCATTCGGCGAAGGGCTTTACAGGGATGCGGAAAACTCCTTCCGATGAGGCCTTGCAGCAGGGCACGACTCAATCATGAGAACGAACAGTGCGCCTGAGCTCAAAGGACGAATTATCCAATCGGCGACTGCCCGCCCACGAGGTGTGATGACGCTTACGGCCACATTCTTCGCACCTGCTACGATGGCTCTCGGAAAACCATCAATGCAAGAACATGAAGAAACGCGGCATCGGACTGATACTCAGCTTCGTCCTTTTTGGCCTGCTTGACGTACTGCTCGGGGCCTTGATCCCTGACAAAGTCCTAAACGCTTTGTTCGCGGGAATGGTGACGATGATGCTCACAGGCGCCGTACTGGTGGCATACGGGACTATCGTGCGAAACCGATGGGGTATAAATCTTCAACAAATCGATTGCCCTCGGTGTGGCACGCCTATGCCAAGAATGCGCAAGCCAACATCGCGTCGCCAGATGCTATGGGGTGGCGGAACCTGCGATAGGTGCGGCTGTGAGATGGACAAGTGGGGTAACCCAATCACCGGTTGAATGCGGCAGTTGAATCTCTTGTCCGCGCCGGGCGAGTCATCGTCTTTGCAAAAGGTTCGGCCCGGAGGCCTGTACACACTCTTAGCGATCACTCCATTACAACGATCACTCCAGTACAAAATGAGGACAAAAGCTGCCGAGCAAATTTCGCTTGGTTGCTCCCCCAAATTATGTCGTTTTACGATATAATTTTCTTATGACCGGCGAAGCCATTGCGGCTCCACAGCCCCAGATGCTGCAGGCGCTCGCCGAGTTTCGCCACCGCCTGCGCCAGTTTCAACATTTCAGCGAAACCGCCGCTGAGAAGGCCGGCCTGCACCCCCAGCAGCACCAGCTTTTGCTGCAAATCGCAGGCGCGAGGGCGGGAACACCCGTCACCGTCGGCTACGTTGCCGAACGG
>JASHTH010000531.1 GCA_030040655.1 Acidobacteriaceae bacterium
GATTACATCTCGAGGGTGATCGATTTCGGCGGGTCGAACCCCACCGGCTTGGCAACGGATAGCTCGGGGAACCTCTTCATCTCGAACGACAATCCGGGCACGGTTGTCGAGATCGAACAGTCCAGCTCGCCGCTGAACTTCGGGATGGTGAATGCGGGCCAGATCAGCCAGATGGCGACACTGACTTTCACATTCGACACAGGCGGCGCCGTGATGGCGCCCGAAATCCTGACCGACGGGAATCCAGGAGGGAGCTTTGGCATCGGATCGATCTCGAACGTGCGAAAGAAAACGAGCCAGGCGGATGAGGGCTCATCACAGGACATCGCCCTCGGAATACCCGCTTGCCAGGCGCAAACCTACGAGGCCAGCGATTCCTGCTCGGTGAGCGTGGTCTTTGCTCCATCCGTTTCAGGAAACCAGCAGGGTGCGGTGGTACTTGCCGGCGCAAACGGGCTTCCCATCGCGACCGCGTATCTAACGGGGACGGCCGTTGGCGCGCTGGCAAGCTTGCTGCCTCCCTCGCAAACGGTCTGGGTCAGCGACGCCGATGTTTCCGACCTGAACGGAGAGATTGCCGTCGATGCGCAGGGCGACTGCTTTTTTTCCAACGCATCCACGAACACGGTGTGGATGGAGGGCGGGCCGCTGGGAACGGTGTCCATCGGCAGTGGTCTCAAGAATCCGAAAGGTGTGGCCCTCGATGCCGCGGGCAATCTCTACATCAGCGATTACGGAAACGACCGCATTCTGAGAGAGACTCCGGTGGCGGGTTCGTCTCCGCTCAGCTATTTGCAAAGCGTGGTCTACGCCCCCAGCGAGCAACTGTCCGGCTTGGTGGCCGTTGACCAGAACGGCAATGTTTTTGCGTTTACATTCTCAGGGACTCGTTTGTACGAGGCGGTTCCGCAGCCAGACGGGTCTTATCAAACCGCGGCAGCGACGATGAAGGGTTTGAATGGGGCGGGTACCACCCTGGGGGCCCCTCCGGAGGCGATGACCGCCGATGCGGGCGGAAATCTCTACGTCATCGCGGGGGAACCCTGGAAGCTAACGCGCGCACCCGGCACGACAAACACCTACGTTGTGACGTCGCTGCCGGCTTCCCTCGTGCAAGGAATCGCAGTCGACGCGAACGGCGATGTTTATCTGACGCAGTATGGCGGAGCCGTCGTTCGACTGGGGCCTGACCCGCATTTCGTTCCCGGACAGGTGAACTATAAAGAGTCATCGGTCTTTCCACCACGTGCTTTTGGCAATCCGGTCGCCATTGCCATCGACAGCCAGGGTTCGGTATTCGTGGCAGACGCAGGGATCAAGCAAAAGAACATTTCGCCGCAAATCGTCAGGAATGACTTTTTCTATGGCCCAATCATCAACTTCCCGGATACGCAGATCGACAGTGACCTGACACTGATCAACGCGCCCAGCACGCAGACCGTGACGATCACGAACCTCGGCAACGAACCGATGATGCTTCCAATTCCCGAGAGCGGCACGAACCCGGGCATCACCAGCGGCTTTACGTTCGATTCATCGACGACCTGCCCGGAAGTCACTCCGTCTTCGAGCGAGGAAGGCACTTTGCAGCCCCAGGAGTTTTGCAGCATGGTCGTGGACTTCGATCCAGGAGCCGTCGGGTCTGTCACCGGTTCGGCATCCTTCACCTATACCGGCACGACCGGCAATAGTGAAGAGCAGCAAAGCATAACCTTCGCCGGGAACGGGGTTCTGGACGTTCCTGAAATCAACTGGCCCACGCCCGCGGCGATTGTCTACGGTACGGCCCTGGGTTCGACACAGCTTAACGCAACCGCCATGTGGAATGGTAATCCGGTGCCCGGGAGTTTCACTTACGGTGTCGGACCGAATTACTCTCCCAGCGGTCCGGCGGCGCTGGGCGCTGTGCTTCCGGCAGGCAGTCAGACCCTCTATGGGAGCTTCCAACCGGCAAACACGGCACAATTCAATACCGTTCTGGCCAGCGTCACGATCCAGGTCGATCCCGCCGTCCTCACCGTGGTGGCCGACTCGTGGAGCCGGACTTATGGCTCGCCAAACCCGGCCCAGTTCACGGCGAGCTACGTCGGATTCGTAAATGGTGACTCGGCGGCAACAGCGCTCACCGGCGCGCCGCAGCTCACCACCGAAGCCACGCAGCAATACCCCTGGGGCTACTACCCGATCGTCGCGGCGCAGGGCACCCTGGCTGCTGCCAATTACACTTTCCAGTTTGTCGACGGCACGTTGGTAATCACGCAGGCGCCGCTGACGGTGACGGCGGATAACGAAACAGTAGCCAATAGCAGCGACATTCCCAACCCGTATCCGTGCACAATCACCGGGTTTGTGAATGGCGACACAGCGGCCGTGGTGAGCGGCGCATGCGGAACCAATGCGCAGAGCTATTCCAGCTCGCCCGCCGGCACCTACACTGTGACGCCAACCGTTGGAACGCTCTCGGCGGTGAACTACACCTTCGACAACTTCGCGAGCGGCACGCTGACCATCAGCGGGTCGCAAAGCATGGTCACGATCGGCAGCGGATTCAGCCAGCCTGAGGGAGTGGCTGTCGACGCCAGCGGCAACGTCTACGTGACCGACGCAGCTTACAGTTACATCGCGAAGGAGACGCTCGCGAACAATGCCTTCACCCAGAGCGATGTGGGAAGTACCGACTACAACCAGTTCGGCGTTGCGGTTGACGGGAGCGGCAACCTCTATGTCACCGCTTCGGGGGCCAACGAGGTGTGGGAACTGGCCTACGCTAACGGCTCCTACACGCAGACGGTCATCGAGACCTCGGACACTGGCTCGAATAATCCACGGGGAATCGCCGTCGACAAGAATGGGAACGTTTTTGTGGCCAATCTCAGCGGCAATGACGTGATTGAGCTGTCGCCGGACGGGAGTGGAGAATTCTCCAGGTCCTTCATCGCGTCCGCCAGCGGTCAGGGACTGAATTCTCCCGAAGGCCTTGCGGTTGACAGCAATGGCAACGTCTATATTGCCGATACCGGCAACAACCGAGTCGTGATCATGAACAACTCCGCAGGCTCATTCTCCATGAGCAGTACGGTCTTCTCCGGTTTTAGTCAGGTCGACGGCGTGGCAGTCGACACGAACGGCAACGTGTACATATCCTCTGCCGGAAACAGCACGATATACAAAGAGACGCTCTCCAACGGCACGTACACGCAGAGCGTGTTCCTCTCGACCGGCCTGTCCGCGCCCGGCGGCGTAGCGGTGGATGCGAACGGCAACGTCTACATCACGGATACAGGAGACTCCCGCGTCGTGGAAGTAACGGCCGCAGCGGCCGTAAACTCCGGCCAGGCAGCTCGCGGAAGCGCAGGCAACCAGCCACCGGCGCTCAGACCGACTTCAACAACAACTCAGGTGCGGGAACCTGCACCGTGACACCAACAGCGTGCACTCTCTCCACGCTGAATTACAAGTTCACCAACTTCACCGCCGGAACGCTCACGATCGACGGGTCGTACTAAGGGCAGTTCCGTCTTCGTCGTGCCAATTGCCTGGCCCGATTGGGACGGCCGTTTGCGTTCCCGGGATGAAGCGCAATCGAGGGCAGCCTAGCTTGTCCCCGATTCCGCTTTGTCGGCGCTTACCGGATTCTTGGTTGCAAGCTCCACACCTTGCTCCAGCCCTGTCTCCCCCTCTCCTGCCCGGGTCGTTGCTCCCTGGTGATCCCACCCCAACGACAAACACATGTCGTTGGGGTCCCCGGGTGGTCCCACCCCAACGACAAACACATGTCGTTGGGGTCCCGGGTGGTCGCGCCGACTTAGCGTCATAGCTTCGCCCTACGGTATTTCCTAAAACGCTATAGAAACGTGAGCTTTTTCTCATTTAACTTCGATCAATCAACTTCCTCCGGTCTGGTCAACAGTGTGCTGAGCTGTGTCCAGGACCTCAAGCTGCGCTCGAGTCTAAATCCACACTCCATTACGGGATGATTCAGAACGAGACACTCACTCTGACCGATGGCGAAAGACCGAACTGTCTTGCGCTGAGACTGGGTGCGCAGCAATTCCACGGGAGCCTTCCATGCAAGCCAAGCGCCGGATGTCTATCCTCGTCGGAGTGTTCCTCTCTTTTTACGGCTGGGCGAGCGTCATTCACAGCCAGGAGCGGGCGTCGACGCTT
>JASHTH010000532.1 GCA_030040655.1 Acidobacteriaceae bacterium
ATCGGGAATCACATTGGTGGGAGTGTGGTAGAGGCGAGGCGTAAATCCCGCCGCTTCAAGATGATGCTGCACAAGCCTCGAAATATCGGCGTCGTCTTCCAGTACGAAAACGGTCTGGCTCAACCCGGTCTGCCCTCGTCCGGCGGCCGTTTTTTTCCCGTCCGGTGCGCAGGCCGCACGGCACCAACGACAGAGTACTTGAATCAGGCAAAGAGATTGCAAACGTTTGATGAATTCGCCCAGGCGGCGGGGCTGCGGGATCCTGCCCGGCTCGAGACTTTCTAATCATCTTTCCTAGAGGCTGGCTCACCCCGGCGGAGGCAACAGGCCTGCGTCTTCCGTGCCCGCCAGGGTAACCGCCATCCGATCGCGCGCTTCCAAGGTCGGCAACCGTCCGATCGATTCCCCACCCGGCTCCGATCGCTTCCAGACGCCGGATTCCCGCGCACCCGCTTCCCGGTCGATCGCCGCTTTCTCACCCGCGCCCGGATGCGCGCGCCCGGCTCGCTTCTTTCGGACTTCGCTGGCCGCCACCAGGATCAATGCCGTAAACGTAACCGCCAACAGTGCAATCGCCACCGGTCCATGAAGCTGCGGTACACCGTTGCTGTATTCGACGTCGCCATACAACAGCGCCAGGCCCACAAACACGAAGAAAATGTGCGCACAGAAGACGCGCAGCGAAGCCTTGCCCAGCGTGAGGAACGGCTCGATGGCGACGATCCTGAGGACATATTTGCGCAGCCAGTAGAGCACCAGCGTGAAAGCCACGAGGTTGAGCACGCGCAGCGGCCCGATCTGCCATTTGTCCAACTGGAAGCTGAGCGACTGTTGCGTGAGATGAGGGCCGAGCCAGTTGTGCCGGACTCCGATGAAAAACAGGCACGTGGCGAAGGAAGCCGCGACCACCCAACCGGGCAGCTTTCGAATGACGGGCTGATTCAAAGCCGACCGCGAGCCCAGCCACAGGCCGGCCGTCCATACGGCCTGCCAGGCGAAAAGATTGAAGGCTCCGGTTTCCTGGAGCGGAATGTGAAGGTGCGTCGCATGCACGATCCATCCGTGAACCAGATCGCGCAGGCCGAACTGCGCGAGCAGCCAAATCGTGCCGCTCGCCGCCAGCACCTTCCGCCAGCCGAACCGCACCGATGCGGATAAAACCATCGGCGTGAAAAAGAGAAACGTCACATACATGGGCAGGATGTCGAGCAGCGGCGGGCAATAGAGCAGCAGCACCGAGCCGATAATCGCCACGAAGGGATGGGCAAGATAAAAATCGAGAAGATTGGTGATCGCGGTGCGGTGCGCGTGCACGGCGTAGGCCGCGGCTACGGTGAATACCAGCGTCAGCATGGCCAGGTGATAGCCGTAGATCTTCAGCGAGCGCTTCCATAGCCTGATGCGCATGAGGGTCGCGTCGGCGATCGAATCGTGAAAGTAGAGCCGGCCGACCAGCAGAGCCGAAATAAACACAAAGCCTTCCGCGGACGATACAAAAGCGATCGGCTGGTTGACGAAGTCGCTGAAGCGCGTGGGCAGATGGGTCAGCGTCATCCAGACCAGAAAAAGGCCGCGCAGGGCATCGAGCTCGGGCCTGCGTTCCAGATGGGGAAGCTTCATGGCAAAAAAAGCGCCCGTTCCCCGCCGCTGCGGAGTTGGGCGTTAATGAGGTTAGACGCATTCCGTCCCCGCCGGTTGCTCGACGATCCAGCAGCGCGGCGAAAGCCTCTGCTTCCATTGAAGCGACAAGCCAAGTCGCATTTTTCTTGACTCCTTCGGCCAACCTCTGCAAAACTCCCTGCGCGGCGCCGCCGCGTCGCTTCGGGCCTCTTAAACGGACTGCTTTCCAACCTCTCAAGGAACAATCAACCACAACCCACACACCTCCCCGCATTGGCGATCCGAACAGCTCCGAGGCCAAACGCGGGCAGGAGTGAAGAGGAGAGGATCCATGAACAAATACATCGCGGAGCTTGCCGGCACATTCATCCTGGTGGTCTTTGGCGTCGGGACGGCTGTCGTTGCAGGTGACAAGGTCGGAGTGGTAGGCATTGCATTGGCCTTCGGCCTCGGTCTCATCGCCGCCGCATACGGCATCGGTCCGATATCGGGCTGCCACATCAATCCGGCCGTAAGCCTCGGCGTTTTCGTCGCCGGGCGAATGACCGTCAAGGACCTCATCGGCTACTGGATTGGGCAATTCTTGGGCGGGATCGCTGGCGCGTGGGTGGTATTGCTCATCGCCGGCGGCGCGGCCGGCTACAACATTGCCACAAGCGGCCTCGGCCAAGACGGTTGGGGGCCCGGCTATCAGGGAGAATATAGCCTGTTCGCCGCCTTCCTTTTCGAAGTCGTGGCAACGCTCATCTTTCTCGTGGCGATTCTCGGCTCGACCCAGAAAAGCGCTCCAACGGGCTTCGCCGGCCTCGCCATCGGCCTAACCCTGGTTGCGATTCACATCTTCGGCATCCGCATCGATGGCGTGAGCGTCAACCCGGCGCGGAGCCTTGGTCCGGCTCTTCTGGTGGGCGGGAAAGCGCTGTCGCAGGTCTGGCTTTTCCTGGTTGCGCCGTGCATTGGAGCCCTGATTTCGGGGCTGTTATTCAGGACAAGGATTCTGGCCGCGGAATTGGCCAGCACACCTCCCGACGCGGTTCGCGCCAAAGTATAACGAGGCGTTTTCGCCGCCGCTCCGTTACACTGCAGAGAGACCCGGCATTTTTGCGCCATCTTCCGTTGCGCCTTACGATCCGAGGATCGAGGTGTTCCTGAGATAAACGGCCGCAACGCAAGACTCGCCGCTCTCGAGGAGAATCGTCTCCAAGGAACCGTGCCCTTATGCTCAATTTCCTGTGGTGGTTCGTCGTGGGACCCGCAGTCGGCTGGCTCACCGGCAAGGTGATGCGGACGACGGCCAGCGGCCTGTTGGC
>JASHTH010000533.1 GCA_030040655.1 Acidobacteriaceae bacterium
GCAGCGGCGACTGCGGCGCAGAAGCCAAGCGCGAGCGCCAGCCCGGCAAACAAATCGATTTTCTTCGCGGCAGTTCCCATGTGCAGGACTCCGCCCGCCACAGGAATAGTTCTATCACTCTGGAGCGGAGACGGACTCGGCGGCAACAAAAAGGAGCCTTTGCAATCGGCTAGTTCTGTTCTGCCTATTGGACGGTCAGCACCATGGTCGTGGTGTGCGTGACGGCGGTGACCCCATTGTTCGACTGCGCGCTGATGGTGAGCTTGTAGGTTCCCGCCGGCGTGGATGGATTGTGCGGCGGACCGTGATTGAAGTAGTCGTAACGGATATTGCACGCGGTCGTGCCCAGGCTTGCGACCAGGCCAAGCAGAATCACGAACGACAGTTTGCCCAGCCAGTCGCGCCGACGCCATCCCAGGCCCAAAAGCACGATTCCTCCGGGAATCAGGATCGCCCATTCCACCCCATCGGCGCGGTCGCGCTTGGCTGATGCAGACGATGTCAGCTGGCCGGACCCAAGCTGAGTCTCGACGACCATGGTGCTGGTGATGGGGCAAGTGGGCAAGCTCGGATCGGGACAGGAGCTGGCCAGGATTTCGATATTCTCCGGCGTAAACGTGCATGAGGATTCGTCGGGAAGTCCCTGGCAGGAGAGCGTGACGAACATGGGCGCCGTCAGCGAGGAGTTGTTCTCGGGCCGGATGTACGTCGTCACGGAGCCGGATTGACCGACGGGAAGCGAGAGCGTCGTGGGCGAGACCGAAACCGAGAAATCCGGCGTGGAGCTGACCAGTGCGTGAACCGGGGACGCTTCGCTCGCCGAGCGCTGGTGCGAAGCGTCGCCCGCGTAAAGGGCGCGTAACGAGTGCTCGCCCCCGCCGAGATCGAGCTCGAGCTTTGCCCGCCCTTCCGCATCGAGGGGTGCTCCGGCCCTTTGCCGGCCATTGTCTTCAATCGAAACGGCGCCGGTCGCCGGAAGGCCATCTTCCCCCGTCACTGTGACGTCGAGATTGGCTTTTGTGCGGCCGCCTTGGTCGTGCGTCTCGACTGCAAGCGCGGTCTGCGAGGCCTGCAAAGTCTCGGCCCTCAGTGCCGGCGAAGATATCGCGAACGCGATTGCCAGCCCCACGATCCATTCCAGCCGCGGGATGCGGCTCATCGAACTACCCATTCCGTGCACCTGTTTCCAAACCCTGGGAAAAGAACTGCCTCACGCCCGGTTATGGTGGCGTAAGAATCCATTGTATCCGGCGGCGACGAAGCGCGCCGAATCGCGCTTGTTGGACGCGGCAGAGCGTCAGATGTCAGTGGGAAGCATCCAGGGAAAAGGGAATAGGGGATAGGGATTGAGGCTTATGGCAGTTTAAGAAATTCTGTAGCCGGAGAAAAACCGCTGAGTCGACGCGTCCAGCAGGGAACGGCGACTTCGAGCAACCTCAGACCGGACACACTAATTCCTAAACTGCCCTAGGGATTAGGGAGTAAGGGATCACAGATCGAACTTCTCGCTACCATTCTGATCCCTGATCCCTGACCACTGTTCCCTGTTCCCACTCGCTACTCTTCCCGCAGCAATTGTGCCGGATTGACCCCCAGCGCGCGGCGCGCCGGGATCCATGAGGCCACCAAGCCAATCAGCACCATGGCCGTAGCGGCGCCTGCCAGCACCAGAGGATCGCGCGGAGTTGCCTCGTAGACGATCGATGCCAGCATGCGGCTGGCCAGCACGCCCAGCAAGACGCCGGCCACCGAGCCGGAGAACAGCAGGAGCGTGGGCCGGCTCAGCGCCGAGCGCATCACCTGCGCCCGCTGCGCGCCCAACGCTACCCGGATGCCGAGTTCGCGCAAGCGCTTGGAGACCGTGTACGCCGCCATGCCGAAGATGCCGGTGATGGCGAGCATGGCCGCCAGCAGCCCCATCACGCTCAGCGCGGCGGTGGCGACGCGCGCCGGGAAGAGCACCAAAGCCAGCGCGTCCGGCCATGGTTGGATGGTGAGCGGCAAGCTGGAGTCGATCCCCGTAATCACGCGATGCAGCGCCGCGACCACTTCTGCCGGGGGCAGCTGCGAGCGCACTACGAGCGTTGTGTCGCCTTCCTCGATCTGCGCTAGCGGAAAGAACATGGCCGGTTGCGGGGACTCGGTCAATGAGTCGTATTTCCCGTCTTCGACGATGCCTACGATCTGAACCGTGGTCTTGTCGCCCCACACAAAACGTCTTCCCACCGGAGGCGCGTTGCCGAACATTTTCTGCGCGAAAGTTTCGTTCACCAGCGCGACCTGCGGGCTTTTCGCATTGTCGGCCCAGGTGAAATCGCGGCCCGCGAGCAGCCGCGTTCCGGCAGCTTGGAGGAATCCCGGCGAAATGGAAAAGTAGTGTGGCGTCATGATGCTGTTCGAGGAGCGCATGTCGACGGTGCCTTCGCGGTACACCGGCGTCGAACTTCCTCCTCCGCTGAGCGGCGCGTCATCGACCGTTCCTGCCGCGGTGACGCCGGGAATGCCGGCAGCTTCCTCGATCATGCGGCGCTGCACGGGCAGCGCGGAATCGTCGCTGTAGCCGGCCATGTGCATGTCGGTTTCAGCCAACACGGCTCCCTCGGGCACAAAGCCGAACGGTGCGCGCAGCGAGCGCTCCATGCCGCGCAATGAAACCAGCGAAGCGGTCACCAGCAGCGCGCAAAGCGTGATCTGGATGCCGAGCAGCACATCGCGCACTGTGAGCCGCCGCAACAGGCCCGATGTACTCGCGCCGCTTTTCAGCGCCTGCGTGGCATCGGTGCGCCAGATCTGCCGCGCCGGCAGCAGGCCGGGCACAATTCCCGCGGCGAACGAGAGCAGGAATGCGAGCGCATAGACGCGCGCATCGGCGGCGACTGTAACGCGAATCGGGAATTCGGAGATGGGCTGCCACTGGGCAAGGAAGCGCAGCAGCGCGGCGGAAAAAACCGTGCCCGCAATGCCTCCGGCGAACGAAACGAGAACCGCTTCGGTGAGTACCTGGCGCAGGATGCGCCACCTCGTCGATCCGATCGAGAGCCGGATGACGAGTTCGCGTGAGCGATCGGCGGCACGCGCGGCAAATATCCCCGCAAGATTGGTGCACGCAGCCGCAAGCACCAATATCGCCAGGGCCATCAATCCGGCCAGGAACGCTCGCGTTGGAGTACCCAGGTAATCTCCCATCAGTCCCGGCCTGGTCAGGACAATCGCCATGCCGTCGTCTTCGGTGGGATGCTCGCGCGCGAGTTGGCGGGCGATCGCGTTCAGGTTGTCGGCGCCCTGCGCCTCGGTTACGCCCGGCTTGACTTCGCCGATAACAAAGGTGCCGTGATTGAACCGCTTATTCAGGTAGCTATAGCCTTCGATCTGCTCTTCGTTGATCGCCGGCAGCCAAATCTCCGGCCAGAAGAACAGTTCTGTGCCATGGAAGGTCCTGGGCGCCACGCCAATCACCGTAAACCGGTGTTTGTTCAACTCCACCATGGTGCCGATCGCGCGGGGATCGGCGTTGAATCGCGTGCGCCACAGGGCGTCGCTGATCACCACGAAAGGCGCGGAGTTTGGCCCGTGGTCGTCGCTCGGATGAATGAGCCGGCCCAGCTCGGGTTGAACGCCGAGCATGTCAAAGTAATTGCAGGAGACCTCGTACATCCACTCGCGCTGCGCGCTGCCACCGGTGTTCAGCGCCAAGTCGCCAAGCCGATAGGAAGCCATATCGCTGAAAGCGGTATTGCGGGCACGCAGGTCCACGAAATCCGGATAGGATTGGGAGATTCCCCCGTTTGGCTGCTCGATCTGGTAAAGACGGTCCGCACCGGCCACGTTGAGTGGGCGTAGCAGGATGGCGTTGAGCACGCCGAAGACGACAATATTGGCGCCGATTCCGAGAGCCAGCGTGAGAATGGCCGTGAGCGCGAACCCCGGCGAGCGGCGCAACTGGCGCAGCGAATAGCCCAAGTCACGCCCGAGGCCGGCCAGGCCCAGGTTGGCATCGGCGGCCGCGACTCGCTCTTTCGTCGAAGTCCGGTTGCCGAAACGAAGGAGCGCATCGCGCCGGGCTTCTTCGCGCGACATGCCGGCGGCGACGTTCTGTTCGATTCGCAGTTCGATGTGCGAGCGCAATTCGGCGTCGATCTCGTTGTCGAGCCTTGCGCGCCGCCCCAGGTTTCCCAAACGCCGCAGAATTCCCATCGCTCACCTTCCCTATGGGCAGCGGGTCAGTTTGGAGGGTACGGGCTTCAGCCCGTACGTTATTCGCCCCAAAAAGAAACCCCGGGACTTTAGCCCCGAAGAAAACCGACCCGCTATCTCCGATTGCGGCGCGAAGCCGTGCCGGCTCCGCGTCTTTCATTCCTCGCGCATCAGCGTCGACGGATCCACGTGTACCGCCCTTTGCGCCGGGGCCCAGGCGGCAATCAATCCCACGATCAGCATGACCAGAACACTGCCCGCCAAAACCACCGGGTCGCGCGGGCTGGCCTGGTACACGATGGAGCCCAGCACGCGCGTCGCTGCAAGTCCCAACGCCAGTCCCACAACCGATCCCACGGCAAG
>JASHTH010000534.1 GCA_030040655.1 Acidobacteriaceae bacterium
GCAAGGACCTGAAATACGGCGACAGCCAGACCTATCTGCCCGAGGCTCTCTTCGGAGGGTTCGAGTGGGATCTGAAGCACCGCGGAAACCCCATCGAACTGAACGTCGCTCCCGACCTGGCCGATGCGATGAAGACCAATCCCCGGCTCAAGGTGCTGGTCAACGGCGGATATTACGACCTGGCGACGCCGTTCTACGCCGCGGTCTACGAAGAAAAACACCTGCCCATTCCGGAATCGCTAGCCCAAAACATCGAATATGCATGGTACCAGTCAGGGCACATGGTTTACGTGCGCGACGAATGTCTGAAGCAGCTCCACGATAACGTGGCCAAGTTCATCCAGAGCACGGAAGGCGCGAAGTGAAACTAGGTTTATGGCGACGTGAATTCGTTCTTCCCATCCTTGCGGCAAAAACAAAAACGCCGCACGGATCGGGCACCCAGACCCTCACTCCGCTCTGAGCGCATCGGTGGGGTTGACCGATGCCGCACGCCGCGCCGGCAGAAAGCTGGCGGCCATCGAAGCCAGGCCGAGCACGACCGCGACGCCGGCGAGCGTGGGCGCATCCCACGCCTCGACGCCGAAGAGCAGGCCGCGCATCAGCAGCGCGGTACCGATCGAACCTGCGAGGCCGATGGTGAGGCCGAACCCCGTGAGCCATCCCGCCTGGCCAAGCACCATCCGGTACACCTGGCCGCGCTGCGCGCCCAGCGCCATGCGCACGCCGATTTCGCGCGTGCGCTGGCTCACCGAAAAGGCGATGACGCCGTAGAGACCCACGACGCCCAGCACCAGCGCGATGGCCGCAAATCCGCCGAGGAGCCAGGTGGAAAGGCGGTGGATCAGAGCGGCCTGGGTAGATGCGATCTGCTGCTCCATCGTGGTTTCGCCATAGATTCCAAGATTGGGGTTGATCTTGCGCAGCGTGGAGACGAGCACGGGTAGGATGGTCTTCTCGTCCTGGGCCGTCCGCACGGCGACGGCAACGTAGGTGTCGGGAGTCTGGTCGATCGCCTCATACTCTGCCGGCCAGGGCTCGGCATCCAGCGTGGCTTCTCGAATATCCGCAACAATTCCCACGATCTGCCGCATCGATTGCGGTGAAAGGCTCACATCGCCGATCCGTTTTCCGATTGGGTCCTCGCCGGGATAGAACTTGCGGGAAAAGGTCTGGTTGATGACCACCACGTGCGGCTTGCCAGCAATATCGGCGCCGGTGATTCCTCGCCCGCGCAGCAGCGTCGCCCCGAGTGTAGACAGATAGGCTGGGCTGACCTCGCGCTCCAACACCTCATTATGTTCGCCGTGGAACGGCTTGCCTTCGAAGCGAACCCAGTCGGTGTCGCAGGCGCACTGTACGGGCACGTCGCTGGTCAGGGCCACGGATGCAACGCCCGGGAGCGCAGAGAGGCGGCGCTGGATCTCGGCGGAGAGCGACACTTTTTGCGCGTCGTTCGCATAGTCGCTGTCGCGTAGCATCACCTGCACGGTTGCGAGTCGCTCGGGCTTAAATCCAACCGAGACGTGGAGCAGTTGATAAAGACTCTGGCCAACAAGGGCTGCGCCGGCAAGCAGCACCACGGCGACCGCCAACTCCACCACAACCAGGTTGGCTCCCATGCGCCGCCAGAGTCTGCCGGCAGCCGTGCGCCCGCCTTCGGCAAGGCCGTCGCGGATGGGCTGGAAGGAGAGCCGCAGAGTGGGTGTCCCCGCCAGCAGCACGGCCGAAAACAGGCCCACCGCAGCGGCGAAGGCCGACACATGTGCATTCAGGGCGACGTTGGCGATGAACGGCGCGTGAGATAACTCGTTCTTCGGGATCAGGCGCGTCAGCCATGCCATGATCCACACCGAAGCCAGGGTTCCAGCCCCGCATCCCGTGCCTGCGAGCAGCAGCCCCTCCGTCACAAACTGTCGCGTGAGCCTTGCCGGCGTTGCGCCCAATGCACCGCGTACCGCAATCTCGCGCTTGCGGCTCTCGGAGCGCACCAGCACCAGGCTGGCGACGTTCACGCACGCGATCACCAGCAGCAGCCCTGCGCCGGCGAGCAGCACCAGCAGAACCGGCCGGATATCGCCGACAATCAAGTCGGCAAGCGGCATCATGCTCGCTCCCTGATCGCGATTGGAGTCGGGGTAGATCTTCTCAAGCTGCTTGGCGATCGCGCTCAGATCGGCCAGCGCCTGCTGTTCCGTTACGCCGTCGCGCAATCGGCCGATGCCATCGAGATTGTGGCAGCTGCGGCGCTTCTCACACCCGGTGGGATCGAGCAGGGGCACGAAGAAATCGGAGTCGCGCGCCGGCGCAAATACAAACTCGCGGGGCAGCACGCCGACGATGGTGTAGTTCTCTCCGCTCAAATTCACGGATTGGCCTATTACGTTTCTGCGGGCTGAGAAGCGCTTGAGCCAGGTGCCATAAGTGAGGACGACGATCTTCGGCTTGCCGGGGGCATCCTCGCCGGGGAGAAATGCCCGGCCCAGCATCATGCGAACACCGAGCGTCGAAAAAAAGCTGTCGCTTACGCGGCGCGCCACGACGGGCTCGGAGCCTGAAGGCCCGCGCAGCAGAAAGCCCGTTCCGGTGTAGACATCGAGCGAGCTGAGCGTCTTGTTCATCCGCTTCCAATCCTGCCAATCCATATAGGAGAGATTGGATCGCGGAAAGACCGCCGCGCGCTCATCGACTGAGACAAGCCGATCGGGATGCGCGTAAGGCAGCGGCTGGAGCAGCGCCGCGTCCACAAAGCCGAAGATGGCCACACTGACGCCCATGCCCAGTGCCAAGATGAAGACGGCAACCAGCGCATAGCCGGGGTTCTTGATCATTTGGCGCAGGGCAAAACGCAGATCCTGCATCACGGTTTCGGCGCGAAAGCCGACGACCTGATGGCTGCGCTCCCGCATGCGAGTTGCATTGCCGAACCGGCGCGCCGCCAAAGTTCGCGCCATTTCCGGCGCGGTTCCGCAGGCGATGAGATCCCTCTCCGCCTGTTCGCGGTGAAACGCCATCTCCTCGTCCA
>JASHTH010000535.1 GCA_030040655.1 Acidobacteriaceae bacterium
CACCAGAATCCCCGCACCCTCGCCGATCACAAATCCGTCGCGGTCTTTGTCGAACGGCCGGCTGGCCCGCGTCGGCTCGTCGTTGCGCGTCGAAAGCGCGCGCATCGCCGCGAATCCGCCCACTGAAAGCGGCGTCACCGCGGCCTCTGAGCCGCCGGCGATCATCACGTCGGCATCGCCGTGCAGGATCATGCGCACCGAGTCGCCGATCGAATTGGCGCTGGTGGCGCAGGCCGTGGCCGTCGCCGAGATCGGCCCTCGCGCCCCGTAGCGGATGCTCAACTGTCCGGCCGCCATGTTGACGATCGCCGCGGGGATGAAGAAGGGCGAAATCTTGCGCGGCCCGGCTTGCATTAGGTTGGCGTGTTCGCGCTCGATGATTTCGAATCCGCCAATGCCCGAGCCGATGAAGATGCCCACGCGGTCGGCGACCTCCGGCGTGATCTGCAAGCCGGACTGCTCCATCGCCTCCTGCGCGGCGGCAAAGGCAAAATGAATGAAACGGCCCATCTTGCGGGCTTCTTTTTTGTCCACGAAGTTGAGGGGGTCGAAGTTTTTGACCTCGGCGGCAAAGGTGACCGAGAAGCCGCTCGCATCGAAGCCTCGGATCGGAGCCATCCCGCTCGCGCCGGCGAGCAGTTGCCGCCATACCTCGGGAGCGGTGTTGCCCACCCCGCAAACCAGCCCCAGGCCGGTAATGACGACTCTTCGGCTCACCTGTTACTTGCTGCCTTTCGCGGTCTTCTCGTTTTTCTCGATGTACTCGATCGCATCCTTGACCGTCTTGATCTTTTCGGCGTCTTCGTCGGGAATTTCCAGGTCGAAAGCTTCCTCGAACTGCATGACCAGCTCGACGACGTCGAGCGAATCCGCCCCGAGATCCTCTTGAAAGCTGGCTCCGGGGGTTACTTCGGCCTCATCGACCTGCAGTTGCTCGACAATGATCTGCTTGACTTTTTCTTCCACGGCCATGCGTGATTCTCCTCGTGTGTTTCGCTGCTTGTTTTGCTTCCCGGGGGCTTGATTCCGTTCAGTCTCCGCCTGCCTACAATACTGTTCCGCGGCGGGGGAACACAACCATGATGCCTAAAAAGGGCGCGCGGCCCCGAAATTTCAAGTCTACTGGGCGGGTTGGGGCGTGTAAAGGCGGGCGGGACAAAGAGCTATCGGCCTTGGGGAAGACTTTTCGGACGCCGCCGAGATAGCGACTGCCGTGGCCGGCATCGCTGGGTGTTTCCCCGTCGCCAGGAATTGGAGTCGAGGCTTCTCGCCGGGCGGAAATTGCCGCGGCGAGCCAGCATGCGGTCGGCTGCCCAGGAACCGGAGGTAGAGTGCATCTCTGGATTCGCCCCGCCCAAAAGTTGAAAAATCATGCGGATTGCAGATCAAAATGGGGAGGACTGACGATAGTAACTTATGGCTCCGTAAATCCCGCTCCGAAAGAACGCGCGGTCGGCGTACATTAGGCGAAGCAACTATTTGGAGGTCACCGATGGAAGCTCTCTTTGTTGGACTTGCTGCCTTGATGGGAATTCTTCTCGGTTTCTGGCTCCGCAGCGCGGACGTGGGCGCCGAAAAGGGCTTGTTGCAGCAGCGCAACCGCGAGCTCGAAGACGGCTTGAACGCCGCCCGCGACGAGCTGGCCCTGGTCCGCGCCGAATCCAACGCTCGCGCCGGCTTTGAGGCCCTGGCCCAGGAACGCGAAAAGACCATGGCGCAGATGACGGCGGAGCAGGAAAAGCTGCGCGGCGATGTCCAAGGCCGACTCGAGGCCGAGCGCAAACAGACCGCTGCGATCAGCAAGCTTGAGGCCGAGCTCGAGAACGAACGCAAGAACATCGCAGAGAAAGTGGCGCTACTGGACGCCGCAAAGGAGTCGCTCGCCAATCACTTCGAAGTGCTGGCCGGCGAAATCCTCGAAAAGAAATCCAAGAGCCTGGCCGAAGGCAGCCAGAACGAGCTCGGCAATCTGCTCACCCCGCTGCGCGATCAGCTCAAGGAGTTCCGCGAGAAGGTCGAGAAGGTGCAGGTCGATTCCAATGTCGGCGTCACCAAGCTTGAAACGCTGATCGGCACGCTGGGCAGCATGAACCAGCAGCTCAGCGAAGAAGCGCGCAACCTGACCACCGCGCTGCGCGGCTCGGCCAAGGCTCAGGGCGACTGGGGCGAATTCATCCTCCTCGACTTGCTGGAAAAGTCCGGCCTGCGCGAGGGCGAGCAGTACAGCTTCCAGGAGTCGCACAGCGCCACCAACGGCGATGAGAGCGAAAACAAGAAATCGCAGCGCACCGACGTCATCGTCTATCTGCCCGGCAACCGCCACCTGGTCATCGACTCCAAGGTCTCGCTCACCGCGTTCACCGATTACGTCAACGCCGTCGACGAGGAAGGGCGTAAGGCGGCGCTCAAGCAGCATCTGGCCAGTGTCCGCAGCCATCTCAACGGCCTGGCCAAGGCCAGCTACCATCGCCTTCCCGGCCTGGAATCGCCGGACTTCGTCGTCATGTTCGTGCCCGTCGAGCCGGCGTTCCTCACCGCGCTGCAAGGCGACGACGCGCTCTGGGCCGATGGCTACGCGCAGAACGTGCTGCTCGTCGGCCCCACAACGCTGCTCTACGTCATCCGCATCGTCAACGTGCTCTGGCAGCAGGAGACGCAAACGCGCAACGTGAAAGAAGTCATGGATCGCGGCGCCAGGCTCTACGAGAAATTCGTCGGCTTTGTCAGCGACATGGAGGCCATCGGCAGTAGCCTGAGCGATGCCAGCCAATCCTACGATGCGGCGCGCAAGAAGCTCAGCCTGGGCGATGGCAACCTCATCCGCCAGGTGGAGATGCTGCGCCAGCTCGGCGTCAAGCCGCGCAAGACGCTGCCGCAGAGCGTGCTGGACTCAGCGGAATTGGAGCTGCCCGTGCTCGAGATCGCCGCCGAGGCGGCAGAGCCCGAGGAAGCGATGGCGCAGGGAGATTGAAGCGGGCGCTCCCCGGCTCCGCTGAATTTATGCTGCCTTGAATGCCGCCGGAACATGACCTTGGCCCGGCGGTATCCTGTCTCTGGCTTCACCAGAGACCGAAATGCAGACCCTCGCTTCGTGGCGGAGAGCTCTTTCCTCGGATCCAGGGACTTTGTGGCTGGCCGGCGCTGGATTCGCCCTCCTTCACGTTGTTGTGAATGGCCATTACGGATTCCATCGCGACGAGTTGCTCTCTTTCGATAATGCACAACACCTGGCCTGGGGGTACGTGGTCTATCCGCCGGTGACGGCCGTGCTCGCGCGCGTGGAGCTGGTGCTCTTCGGCACATCGCTGTCAGGATTTCGACTCTTCCCGGCGATTACCCAGGGCATTCTCTTCGTCCTCGCCGGGCTCATCGCCCGCGAGCTCGGCGGAAAACACGAGGCGCAGCTTGTGGCTGGGGTTGCCGTGGCCATCGGTGGGCCTTGCCTCTATTCGGGATCGTCGCTCTCGTACACGACCTTCGACTATCTGTGGTGGGTGGTCGTTGCCTATTTCGTTGCAAAGCTGCTCCGTACGCAGGACGCGCGCTGGTGGGTCGCCGTCGGCGCGGCCATCGGACTAGGCATGCTGACCAAGTACACCATGGGCTTTCTCGTGCTGGGCGTGGTTGGAGGAATGCTTCTGACTTCGCAACGGCATTGGCTGAAGAGCGCGTGGTTCTGGGGCGGCGTAGCCGTCGCGTTGCTGCTGATGCTGCCCAACGGGATATGGCAGGCGCAACACGAGTTTGTCTCGATCGCTTACATGAAAAGCATCCACACGCGCGACATCGGCTGGGGATGGACAGATTTTTTTGTGCTGAACCAATTGTGGAAGACGACAAACATCGTGACCGTGCCGCTGTGGGGCGTGGGACTCTGGTTTCTGTTTGCGACGCATGAAGGGGAGCGCTATCGCATGCTGGGCTGGATGTACGTGTTTGCCTTCGCGGCTCTGTTTGCGGCCAGAGGAAGAGACTACTATCTGGCTCCGGCTTATCCCATGCTGCTTGCGGCGGGAGCCGTGTGGGGCGAACGTTGGGTGAGCAGCCTCAGCGAGCGGGCGGCTCGCATCGCGCGGCGCGTCGCGTGGCGCTCGATGCTGGTGAGCGGCTGCATCACTGCGGCGCTCACCATGCCCGTCGCGCCACTCGGAAGCGCGTGGTGGCGCATCGCGGATGCGGCGAACGGGAACTTCGACATGGAGGTGGGCTGGCCCGAAGTCGCGGCCACAGTGGCCGGCATCCGCAATTCACTTCCCGCGGAGGATAGAGCCAGCCTGGGCATCCTGGCCGGCGACGAAGGCGTGACCGGCGCGATCAATCTGTACGGAAGATCGTATGGGCTGCCCACCGCCATCAGCGGGATGAACTCCAACTGGATGCGGGGCTACGGCAACCCGCCGCCGGAGACGGTGATCGCGCTCGAATTGAAGCGCGATTTTCTCGATCGCAACTTTGCGTCATGCGCGTGGGCAGGGCGGCTCACGAACCCCTACGGCATCGTGAACTCCACCATTCGCGGCTACGAGGACGTGTACGTTTGCCGTCATTTGCTTGAGCCATGGCCCGAGTTCTGGAAGCACTTCCGGTACTATGGGTGATTCGTCGATGCCGCGCTGCCTTCACGAACCGCCGGCGGGGAAAGACTGCGCGAACGCCTCCCGCATCCGTTTCCACGTGATCTTGAGATCCTCAGGCAGCACGCGCGTCTCGCCGATGGAGGTCATAAAATTCGTATCTCCGGGCCAGCGCGGCAGCGCGTGCAGGTGCAGGTGATGCGCTACGCCTGCGCCCGCGGCTTGCCCCAGATTCAATCCGAAATTGAGGCCGCCCGGATTGTACAAGCGGCGCAGAGCTTTCTCCGTCCGCTGCGCCAGGTCC
>JASHTH010000067.1 GCA_030040655.1 Acidobacteriaceae bacterium
AGGGAACAAGGGAACGAGGGAACAGATAGGCTAACGGCTAAGAGCCAGAAGCTGAGTCCTGAAGCTAATTGCTAAGAGCTCAATGCTGAAAGCTGTGAACTGTTCGCTCTCCACTGGCCGCTGTGAACTCCAAGCTGAATCGCGGTAAACTAGAGCTGGCAGGAGGACCGGGCGGTCGCTGCCGGTGGCGCCTGCGCGAGCAGGGTCGCCGGGGGAGGAAAGTCCGAACTCCGCAGGGCAGTGTGCCGGATAACGTCCGGGACGTGGGCTTCAAGGCCCATGGACGGCCAGTGCCACAGAAAAGATACCGCCCCTGCGAAGGGCTAGTCCAAGAGGCTGCCCCACGCAGTGGTAAGGGTGAAAAGGTGCGGTAAGAGCGCACCGCTGCGACCGTAAGGCCGCAGGCAGGGTAAACCCCACACGGAGCAAGACCAAATAGGGAGGGATGCGCGGGCGCGGAGCAAAGCCCGTGCGCGGTGCCGGCCCGGCGCCGTAAGGCTGCTCCGATGAGAGCTTTTCTGCGAACATACGTTCGTGGGTCTGCTCCATGCCATGGCCGGAACCTCCGGGTAGGTCGCTGAGGAGCGTCCGCGGCAACGCGGCGCCTAGAGGAATGACCGCAGGGGAGCGGTTCCACAAGGTATGTGGCCCAGCGTCCGGAATTCAAGGTGGCATTTTCTTAAGGAGAATGCCACTCGAATGCCGTGGCTTCGCGACGCATGCATTGTGGAACCGCTCTGAACAGAATTCGGCTTACGAGTCCTTTTGCCGAATTGCGCAGCACCAAGACAGCCCCGGCAGGAGAGATCCTGCCGGGGCTGGCCATTCTTAGGGTGCGCTCACGTGTCGCGCTCGCCCGGCAGATTCAAAGCGCGGCCACCATCGCCTCACGCGGCGGCAATAGGCTTCGTACTCCGGTCCAAAGCTTCGCCGCAGGGTCGGCTCCTCGTAGGTCAGCACAAAGAGATGGGTTACGAGCAGAAAGAGGACGACGTAGCCGAGCAGCGGAAGCGACTGGTAAAACAGCGCCGCCCCGGCAAGCGCCAGCGCCGCGCCGATGTACATGGGATTGCGGACGTATCGATACGGCCCGCGCACCACCAGCCGCCGCGGCGGATCGAAGGGCGCCGGCGTGCCCTTTCCGATCAGAGCGAAGGTGAAGACACACCACAACGCAACTGCTGCTCCTGCGCAGCCGATCACGGCTCCGAGGATCTGTGGCGCCTCGAACGCCGAGGGGCGGACCATGCCCGACCAGGACAGAATCCTCGCCGGCAGAAAGATAAGGACGAATCCGATGAAGGCCGAGGCGTAGGTCAGGGTCCGGATGAGGACGAACATGGATTGCCTCCTTTCGCAGATGTCGGCTCACAGCTTTTGGCCTTTAGCTCTTCTATTCCCGATTCCCTCGTTCCCTTATTCCCTTGTTCCCTGCCTTTCACGCAATTCCCAGCATGCGATTCAGGAATCCGACAATGTACTTCCACACCAGGTAGTAGACCGCCAGCCCGCAGGCAAAGCCGCAGGCAACCCACGCGTAGGGGATGTGCAGCGCCTGAAACCAGGTGACCGAAGCGGACCCGAAGGTGACGATTCCCAGATGCCGGGCGATGGCCGCGCCGCAGGGCAAAATCAGGAACGGCAAAATCGCGCCGTGCACGCCGATCGGCAGGTGCGTCTGCGGGTGCGACCACAGCCAGAGCATGCTCCACGCGCCCCACACCGCCGGCACCAGGGCCAGCGGAAAGACCAGCCCGCGCTCGATGGGGACGGGCCACTGCAACACCAGCCGCGTGGTGATAAAGAAAGCCAGCAGCAGCGGCAGAAGCAGCGTGGGCACAAAGACCCCGGCCAGAAATGCGCGGATGTAAGGATGGGTGTTCATATCGTCCTCCAATTCTTGCAGTGACCAGGTGGCCGTTTCCGCGGACGCCGGTTACAGATAGTACAGAAGCACGGGAATCGTCGCCGGGAAGATGGCTGCGGCGGCGGCGATGCCGGCGATCAGCGCCCAGTCGAACCAGGGCACGCGCGCCGGCGGTGCGTCGAGCCGTTTCAGTACCACGGGCCAGAGATCGCGGCCCGGCTCGGGATTGCCTTCCATCGGCGGCAGCGCCTCTTTGAGCAGCTTCTTCATTCGGACTTGTTCCATCTCATTCATGGCGTGATTCCCTGTCGTTCGAGTTCCTTTCTCAGCAGGCGCAGCGCGCGAAATACGCGCAGTTTGACGGCTCCGACCGAGATGCCCAGCGCCTCGGCCACTTCTTTTTGCGGCCGCTCTTCGATCACCGCCAGCGCGGCGGCGACGCGCAGTGTGGCGGGCAGATGGCGAAAAGCCTGCGCCGTCTTGCGCCGAATCTCGGCCGTGATCGCCGGATCGGCGCGGCCCGGCGCCGGCAGATCCGCCGGCAGCTCCACCTCCGGCCGCTTGGTGCGCAGGTAGTCGATCGCGGCGTGCGTGGCGATGCGCCGCGCCCATGCCTCGAAGCCGCGCTGCGGGTCAAACCGCGCGTGGGCGCGATAGATGCGCCAGAAGGCCTCGACCACGATCTCTTCGGCCGCCGCGGGGCTGCGCACCATGCGCAGCACCCAGCCGAAGACCGCGCGCTGGTGGCAGCGAAAGAGCGCTTCGAACGCGGAGAGATCGCCGTGCCGGAACGCGAGCAGCGCTTCCTGCTCCTCGCGCTGCCCTTCTTTCCAGCCGGCCATTCGCTCATTTCTCGCTTCCAAGCCGGTCTCCGCGCTTTCGACCATCGGCTTCGGGCCTCTATGCACTCTTACGGGGAACTTTGCGCAAGGTTACACCGTATTCAAGCAGGACGGTCAATTCGGAGCTGAGGCCGGCGCGGGCCGTTCCGCTGGAGGTGCTCCATGTTCCATCTCCTCTTCGCCCTGGGACTCTATTTTCTGCCCACGCTGATCGCCTGCGGGCGCGATCTGCCCAGCCGCGCCGGCATCGCCCTGGTGAACATCTTTCTGGGCTGGACGTTCTTCGGCTGGATCGCGGCCCTGGTGTGGGCTATCGCCGCTCCGTCGCCCTGGTACGTTTATGCGCACCCGCACTATCCGTCCTACCCGCCGTACCCGCCTTGCCCGCCGCCATATCGATAGTCGTGGGACCCTTGAATAAACCGATTTTTCGCATCACCGCTCGCGCTTGACAGAACTCGCCGCACGCCTTAGCGTTGGCAGCCGGGGAGCGGACGTCCGATCTTCCGTCGCCAAATGCCTGGGCTCGAGTCTGCCCGCGTCCTCGGGGGGAGATCCATGAAAGATCTTTGCCGTCATCTTCTAACGGCGGCCGCTCTCTGCGGCGCCTGCCTGGCCGGCGCACAGCAGAACGAAGCCAAGCCCGCTTACCTGAACACGAATCTGTCTCCCGAGCAGCGCGCCGCCGACCTGGTCAAGCGCATGACGCTCGAAGAGAAGGCCCAGCAGCTGGTCAACCAGGCGCGCGCCATTCCGCGGCTCAACATTCCCGCCTACGACTGGTGGAGCGAGGCGCTGCACGGCGTGGCCGTCGACGGCACCACGGAGTTTCCCGAGCCG